>NZ_LZII01000007.1:0-36421 GCF_001667425.1 Mycobacterium sp. 852002-51613_SCH5001154
CCGATCTGTCGACGGCGGGGGCGGCAGCGGCATCGCCGCGCCCGGTATCGGCGCCGGAGGCACGGCTCCCGGGGGGCCAACCGGGTCACCGGGCAAGCCGGTGTAGGCCGACACCGCGGGCGGGATCTCGGGCGCTGCGGGTTTCGGACCCTCGCCGCCGGGCGCCAGGCGCGGTTCGGTGTAGAGGATGTTGGCCGGGTCCACCGACTTCTGCAGGAAGATGTTGATGGGGATCGGCAGGTTGTTGAAGTTGAGGACTCGCAACCCAGGACCGAGGAACAGGGAGCACAGCTTGCCCGACTCCACCGCGGTGACGTTCTCGATGGCGCCGAGCGCCGTGCAGCCCGGGACGGGGAGCGGAACCATCAAACCCGAGAACGTGGGGTTGGCGAAGTTCATGATCCCGAACCCTCCCACGATGGTTCCGGTGTCGGCGTTGTAGTCGTTGAAGAAGTTGCCGAGCGCATTGGGCGCCGCGTGCAAGATGTTCTCCAGGTCCATGTGGTGATCGACCAAATTCTGTGTGACATCGGCCAACCGGGCGATCTGCTCGCTGGTCTGGTTCCGCGTCCCGGCGATGAAGCGCTGCACCTCGCCGACCGCCGTCGACAGATCGGTCAACGCCGCGTCGAGGTCGGATTTGCTGTCGTTGACCACACTGGTGAGCGTCGCCAGGCGGTCGTTGAACTGCACGATCTGGACGTTGCTGTCGCGCAGCGCGCCGACGAAGGTCTGCAGGTTCTTGATGATGTCGACGATGTTGCCGCTGCCGTTGGCGAGGATGCGGCCCACCCCCGACAGTTGACCCAGGGTTTGCCGCAGCTTGTCACCGTTACCGTCGAGCGCATTGGCGGCGCTGTCGATGAACCGGCCCACCGACGTGCCCGATACACCGCTCTTGGGTCCCAAATCCGTTGCCAACCGCATCAATTGGGTCTTGACCTCATCCCATTCGACCGGCACTGCGGTCCGCTCGACCGGTATGACCGCGCCGTCGTGCATGACCGGCCCGGTGTCTCGGTAGGCCGGCGAGAGCTGGACGTAGCGGGCAGACACCAGATTCGAGGCGACGATCACCGCCTTGGCGTCCGCCGGGATGGGCACGCCGTGGTCGACCTTCAGGGTCATCTTGGCCTGTGTGCCGTGCGGCTCGATGGATTTGATGTTGCCGACCTTGACACCCGAAACCCGCACCTCGTCGTTGGGGTAGATCGCGGTGGCGGTGGTGAAGTAGGCGGTGATCGTCTGCTGCCGGAACAACGTGTTGCGGACGAGTACGGCAGCTCCGGCAACGATCAGCCCGACCAGGACGATCCCCACCACGGCAGTCAGTCGGTTGTGGCGGATCACTGTGATCCTCCGACCCTGCCGCCCAGCGTGCAGCCAGGGCACACCGGAATACCGTTGTAGGGCCAGGGAGTCAACGACCGAGGCAGCGGCGACGGGTAGCCGGGGCCCTTCGAAGTGTCGAAGGTGCGGAATCCCCAGAGGTAGTCGATGATCGGCTGGAAGAGTTGCGGCGCAAGGAAGTTCGGGACGAACGCCTGATAGGCGTACATGCTGGAAATGCCCTCACCGACCGTGATCTGGAACTTCTTGAGGCCCTGCATCGCCTTGCCGATGTTGTCGCGGTTCTTCTCCAGCATCGCGGTCACCGAATTCAGCCTCTCAAGCGTCGGTGCCAGTTTGCTTTCGTTCTCGTGCACCAGAGCCGTGAGCTGTTTGGCGACCACCGACGTGTTCGCCAACAGGTCCACGATCTCTTGGCGCCGAGCCACCAGCACTTGAAGCAGCGAGCCGGAGTTGAGGATGAGTTTGTTGACCTGCTGGCTGCGTTCGGAGAGAACCCCGGTGACGTCGCCGGCGCTCTTGAACAGCTCGCCCAGACTCTTGTTGCGGCTGTTGAGGGTACGGGACAACCGGGTGAGCGCGTCGAAGGCCGGGCCCATTTGGGGCGCGATCTGGTCGAGGGTGCTCGCCAGCGTGTCCAGCGACCGGTTCAGCGCCGCGGTGTCGGTTCCAGCCGTGTCGGTCGTCAAGTCGCTGACCGCTTCCGTCAGCGAGTAGGGAGAAGACGTGCGCGAGACGGGAATCAGCGTCATCGGATGCATCGTGCCGCTGCCGGCGGAGTCCAGCGCCAGCATCCGCTCGCCCAGCAGCGTGCCGGTGCGGATGTGCGCGGAAGTCTCCGACCCGAGCAGGATGTTGCCCTTCATCACGAACGTGACCAGAGCATCGCCACGACGCAGCTTCACATCCGACACCGTGCCGACCTTCACGCCCGACACGATCACGGGGTTGCCCGTCGCAAGGCCACCGGCTTCCGTGAACAGCGCCTGGTACCTGACCATCGTCGCCCACGAGATGAACCGGTCGGGCGACAGGCCGACGAGGATGACCAGCACCGCCAGAACGACGCCGATGAGTCCGGCCTTGACGAGCCCGGCTCCGTGATACTTGAGCATTAGGGTTCAGTGCACCTTCCAGCGTCTGACCTGAATATGGGGGCTTTCACAGTCCGGCCCTGAAGGTCCGTGCCGCGGAGCTCCAACTGGCAGAGGTAGTACGGGATGGTGGCCCCGTCCGCGCCGAGCCGAACCAGCTTGCGGTAGTTCCTCGGCGCCTTGCCGATTGCGGCGTCGAGGCGGTCCTTGTCGTTGTCGAGGATCGGCGCCAACCGATTCAACTGATCGATGGTGCCCGACAGTGGCGGCCGCGCGTTGCTCAGCAGATCCGCCAGCGAGGCGGTTCCGCTGTCCAGGGCGTCGATGGCGGAGCCGATGGTGTTGCGGTCGTCCGACAGCCCGCTGACCAGCCGCTCGAGGCGATCGATTGCGCCGGAGAACTTGGTGCCGTCCTTGGAGATCGTGCCGATCACGACGTTGAGGTTGTCGATCAGTTGCTGCACGGTTTGATCGTTGTCGGCCAACGCATTTGAGAACGACGTCGTCTTGGCAAACAGCGAGTCGAGCGTCCCGCCCTGGCCCTGGAAGACCTGCAACAATCCCGCGGTCAACGCGTTGACGTCGCGCGCGTTCAGGCCCTGGGTAACTGGTTTCAGTCCGCCGAGCAGCAAATCGAGGTCGAGCGCGGGCGCCGTCCGGTTGACCGGGATCTGACCGCCGGCGGGCAGGTGCTTGGTCGAGCCCGGGCCATCGACGAGCTCGAGGTAACGATCGCCCACCAGGTTCAGGTAGCGGACCGCCGCCCTGGTGCCCTCGGTGAGGACGACGCTGCGATCGGCGTCGAACTCCACCACCACTTTCTTGTCCGGCTGCAGCGAAACACTATTGACCGTGCCGACCCGGATACCGGCGACCCGCACCGACTGCCCCGCCTTGAGACGCGAGACGTCGGAGAACACCGCCGTGTACCCGGTCGTCGCACCCGTCCGGTACTGGCCGAAGATGAAGAACAGGAAGGCGGTCAGCATCGCCATCACGACCGCGAAGATCGTGAACTTGATAAGCGTGGCGCGTGTTCTCATCCTGGCATTCCCACCTGGGCGGAGTTGCGCGGCGGGCCGGCGATCGGTCCGTACAACAGCTGCTTGAGGAGATCGGAGTTGATCAGTACCTGCGGGTTTCCATAGCCCACCGGGTCGGCACCGATATCGGCGATGAGTTGCTTCGGGTGTGTGTTGAACGGCAGGTTCGGCAGACCCATGCACTGGGGGCCACCCGTGGCCGCAACCTTGGGCAGGTTCGTCGGATAACGGTAGCGCTCACCGCCCCAGGTGAGGCTCGCCGAGATGTTGATGCTCGGCTCCGACAGCGGCGGACCATGCGAGATGTTGATCAACCCGCCGAAACCACAGGTGAACACCTCGTGATATTGGTTGGTCAGGTCGAGCGTCGGCACCAGCAGATGCATTACGTTCGTCAGCGGTTGGCGGTTGGTCGACAAGACGTCGTTGCCGATGTCGGCCAAGCCGATCGCGCTGATCAGCAAGGCATCCAAATTGCGCTGCTCGTCGACGATCGTCTTGCTGATCCGGGTCGCGTTGGCCGCGGTCTTCACCAGGTTCGGTGCCGCGTCCGCGTAGGCGTTGGACACCACCGGTAAGACCGAGAGGTCATGCCTGAACGCAGGCAGGCTCGGCTCCAGCTTGGCCAGAAACGAATCCAGATCGCTCAGCGACTGGCCCAGCTGTGGGCCCCGCCCACTGAACGCTTGTGCGAGCGCACCCAGCGATTCGTTGAGCTTGGGCGGGTCGATCTGCTCGAGAACCGAAACGAGTTGCTGGAACACGGTATTGACTTCGACCATGACGTGCTGGCCTTCCAGCGTCTGGCCACCGTGCAGGCGCTGGGCCGCGGGCTGTGCGGGTTCCACCAGCTGGACGGACTTCGCGCCGAACACCGTCGACGACGCGATGTCGACAAGCACGTTGCTGGGAATGAAGCGCAGTTGCGACGGGTCCATCGCCAAGTGAATGGCCGCTTGGCCGTTCGGCAGCGATTCGACCGAGGCGACCTTACCCACCTGCACGCCGCGCATCTTGACCTTGGCATCCGGGTTCATGACCAGGCCGGCGCGTTGCGAGATCACGGTCACCGGAACGGTTTCGGTGAAAGAGCCCTGAAACAAACCGACCGCCACGGCGAAAATCAAGCCAATGATGAGGACAGTCGCCAATCCGAGCAACGGCGCCAGATAGCTTCGCCCGGCGGGCCGGGCATGGCCGGCGCGCGGAGGTCGCCCGGCGGCCGCGCGACCCGCTGGCACTCTCTGCGTCACTGCCGTTCCACCTCCTTCGCTAACCGGACAGGTTGAAGTTGCCGTTCGTACCGTAGATAGATAGCGAGACCAACAGCGTTACCGACACCACGACGATCAGCGAGGTGCGCACTGCGTTACCGGTCGCGTTGCCGACACCGGCAGGTCCCCCCGAAGCGAAATAGCCGTAGTAGGTGTGGATCAGCAGGATCGTGAGCGCCATCAGGATGGCCTGCAGGAATGACCACAACAAATCAATTGGGTTCAGGAACGTGTTGAAGTAGTGCTGGTACAGACCCTGCGATTGGCCGAGCAAGAACGTCGTGGTGAACTGACTGGCCACGAACGACAGGATGACGGCGATCGCGTACAACGGCGTGATGGCCAACATTCCGGCCAGGATCCTGGTGCTCACCAAGTAGGCGACCGGCCGAATCGCCATGCTCTCCAACGCATCGACTTCTTCGTTGATCCGCATGGCACCGAGCTGAGCGGTCACCCCGGCGCCGAAGGTGGCCGCCAGACCGATCCCGGCGACCACCGGTGCCGCGATGCGCACGTTGATGAACGCGGACAAGAAGCCCGTCAGCGCCTCGATGCCGATATTGCCCAGCGAGGTGTAGCCCTGAATGGCCAGGGTTCCGCCCGCCGCCAGCGTCAGGAAGCCGACGATCACAACGGTTCCGCCGATCATCGCCAAAGTGCCCGCGCCCATGCTGATCTCGGCAACCAGCCGAACGACTTCACGCGTGTAACGGGTGGCGGCGAAGGGCACTCCGGCCAGCGCCTTACCGTAGAACAGCGTGTGGTCGCCGATCCGCCCCAACGAGGCGACCGGCCTCTCGAATTGGCGGATTAATCGCGGATATGTGGCCCTCAGCGCCATTGGCTGCCCCTACTTCGCCGTCATCTTGATGCCGATCGCGGTGACGACCACGTTGACGACGAACAGGGACATGAAGGCGTACACCACGGTCTCGTTCACCGCGTTGCCGACGGCCTTGGCGCCCCCGCCGGTGATCGAAAGGCCCCGATAGCAGGCCACCAAGCCGGCGATGAGGCCGAAAAGGGCTGCCTTGACGCACGAGATGATGACCTCGGGCACGCCCGTGAGCAACGTGATACCCGCGGCGAACGCGCCCGGGTTGACGTCTTGCACAAAGACCGAAAAGACGTAGCCGCCAAGTACGCCGATGATCACAACGAGGCTGTTGAGCAAGAAGGCGACCAATCCGGACGCCAGCATGCGCGGTGTGACCAAACGCTGCACCGGGTTGATGCCCAGCACCTCCATCGCGTCGATCTCTTCACGGATCGTTCGTGCTCCCAGGTCCGCACACATTGCCGTAGCACCCGCGCCCGCCACGATCAAAACCGTGACCAACGGTCCGAGCTGGGTGACTGCACCGAACGCGGCGCCCGCACCGGATAGATCCGCCGCGCCCAGTTCGCGCAGGAGGATGTTGAGCGTGAAGCTGACGAGGACGGTAAACGGGATGGCTACCAACAAGGTGGGAGCCAGCGACACCCGTGCGACGAACCAGGACTGCTCCAGGAACTCCCGCCACTGAAACGGCCGACGGAACGCGAACTTGACCGCATCCGCCGACATTGCGAACAAGGCCCCGACGGCCTGCATAGGCCCCGACATGTCCCATTTCAGCCTCAGCTGGGGCAATCCCGCTGACCAGTGGTCCGCTCCCTTAGTTGCCATCGGCCTCAGGCTCTTTCCCGAGTTACGAGACTGACAGTCTTGTTCTCGCTTACTGACTGTTGTAGATTTGACTCAACCGACGGCCACGGGGGCGTGTTGGAGACGTCGAAAGGCCCTGTGGGCGACCGGAATCCGGCATATGCCTCGGGCATGACAGCGCTGTCCATCCTCACGCCAGGACCTCCGTTCTGTTGCGTGAGTAGACGCTTCAAAACGTGGGGCCCCGTGTCTTGAAGCGTCCGGCGATTATGACTCATGCTGAGTCCGGGTGGAACGGAAAATGCATAACCGTTATCGGACAAGCCATCAGCACACCGCTTAGCCAGGACGATTGAGGCACAACGGACGCGACGGTCGGCACAAACATTGAGGGCACCTCCGGCTCTAGGTGACGGCGCCGGCCGTCTTGAGTTCGATGATGCGGTCCCAGTCGAGTCCGAGTTCCATCAAGATGTCGTCGGTCTGCTCGGCGAAGCCGGGCGCCGGGCCGGTCTGTGGGGCCGCGACGTCGAACTGGACCGGGTTAGCGACCAACTCGAGTTCGCCTGCCTGCACGATGTACTCGTTGGCCCGGATCTGCGCGTCTTTGGCGGCTTGCAGGGTGTCCTGCACGGGCGCCCAGGGACCGGCCAGCGTTGCGAAGCGTTCGCTCCACTCTTCGAGCGTGCGGGTGGCGATGACCTTGGTCAGGATCTCCACCGCCTCCGCCGTGTTGGCGGCGATCTTCTCCACCGTTTCGAAGCGCGGGTCCTCGGCCAACTCCGGCAGGTCAACATGCCGGCAGACGTCGGCCCAGAACTTGGTGGGCTGCATCATCACGAAGGAGATATAGCGACCGTCGGACGTGGTGTAAAGCCCGACCAACGGGTTGTTGGGAGCGCCGTGCACCCCGGGCGGCGGCGCTTCAAGCCGCTGGCCCAGATGGTTCGTCAGCGCGACCGTGTGCCCCATTGACCAAAGACCGCTGCCGAGCAGCGACACATCGACCACGGACGGCTCGTCGGTGCGCTCCCGTTTGAGCAGCGCCGCCGCGATGCCACCGGCGAGGTTGGTGCCGGAGATGGTGTCGCCGTACGCCGGACCGGGCGGCGCGATCATGCCCGGCATGCCGGCGGGGGTGATCGTCGCTGCGGTTCCGGCCCGGCACCAGAACGCGGTCATGTCGTAGCCGCCCTTGACCGCCTCCTCGCCCCGCGGGCCGAGCGCGCTTCCGCGCGCGTAGATGATCTTTGGGTTCACGGCCCGAATGTCGTCGACGTCGATCCCGAACTTCTGACGGGCGCCGGGCAGGAAGCTGGTGAGGAACACATCCGATCGGCGGGCCAGCTCGTAGAGCACCTCCTTGCCCTCGGGCACGGACATGTCCAGCCCGATGCTGCGCTTGCCGCGGTTCGCGTGCTCGATGTTGGGGTTGGGGTCACCTTCGACGCGCAGCATGCCGGTCTGTCGCAGCCCTCGCTGCGGATCGCCGGTCACCGCGTGCTCGACTTTGACCACGTCGGCGCCCCATTCGGCGAGCACCGCACCCGCCGACGGGACGAACCCGTACATGGCGACTTCCAGGACGCGGATGCCCTCGAGCGGCCTCACGCCGTGGCCCGCCGCACCGCCGGGACTGCATATGTTTTGCGTTCCAAGAATTCCTCCAGCCCGGCCACACCCATCTCGCGGCCCACCCCCGACTGCTTGAAGCCCCCGAACGGGCTGTCCGCGCCGAAGTAGTTGCCACCGTTGATCGAGAAGGAGCCGGTCCGGATCCGGCGCGCCACCGCAAGCGCCCGGTCCTGGTCGCCGCTGAAGACGGCGCCGGCCAGGCCGTAGATCGAGTTGTTGGCGATGCGCACCGCGTCGTCGTCATCGTCGAATGCGATGACGACGAGCACCGGCCCGAAGACCTCTTCCTGAGCGATCTCGCTGTCGGGATCGACGTTGGTCAGCAGCGTCGGTGCGTAGAAGTAGCCCGGCTCCAACCGCTGGCCCCCGGTGACCAGGGTCGCGCCTGCGGCAACGGCCCGCTGCACCATGCCGTCGACCTTGTCCCGCTGGCGCTCGTTGATGAGTGGGCCCATGTAGGTTTTCGGATCGGCCGGGTCGCCGTGGCGGACCTTGGCGAAGTTCTGTGCGATCAGCCCGACGATCTCGTCGTGATGCGACCGGGGCACCAGCAGCCGGGAGGTCAGCGCACACCCCTGCCCCGCGTGGGTCACCATGCTGAACGCCGCGAACATGGCCGCGCCGGCGAAGTCGGCATCGTCGAGCACGATGGCGGCCGACTTGCCGCCCAGTTCCAGGAAGACGCGCTTGACCGTTTCGCTCGCGGCGGCCATGATCTTGCGCCCCACCGCGGTTGACCCGGTGAAGGTGACGACGTCGACGCCGGGACTGGTGGTCAGCGCCTCGCCCGCTTCGGGGCCCGAGGAGCTGAGCGCATTGACCACGCCGTCGGGTATGTCGGTGTGATTGGCAATCAGCTCACCGAGCGCCAGCGTGACCAACGGCGTATCCGGCGCGCCCTTGAGGACCACGGTGCACCCGGCTGCCAGCGCGGGGGCCAGCTTCGCCAGCGCCAGCTGGTTTGGGTAGTTGTAGGCGATGATCGCGGCGACCACCCCGGCCGCTTCCTTTTCCACCCAGCGGTGGTGGAGCATGCCGCGCGATTCTTTCTCGCCGAGGTCTTCGGAGAACGCGTAGCTGCGAAGCAGATCCGCGTAGAAGCGCACGATGCCGATCGGCTCGTCGAGCTGGGCGCCCTGGGTCAGCGCTCGGGTGGCGCCCACTTCGGCGATGGTCAGTTCCCGCAGCTCGTCGGCGTGTTCGAGCAGCGCCCGGTGCAGTTGGTCGAGGCAGCGGATCCGCAACTCAACGTCGGTGGGCCAACTGGTGGTGTCGAACGCAGCCCGGGCCGCGGCGATCGCCGCTTCGGCCTCCTCGGCACCGGCATCCGGGGCGTGCCCGATGACAGCGCCGGTGGCGGGATTGATCGACGCGAAGGATTTATCGGTGGTGACCAGCCGGCCGCCGATCAACAGTCGGCGGTCGGCGGTTGACCCAGGCGCGGCGTCCGCGATGGTCGCTGCAGTCGCAGTGGCGGGCTCTGCCGTGTCCTGGGCAGGCATTCCGTACCCCCTAATGTGGTGACGGTCACGATAATTTGATTCTCTTCCCCGGCGAATCTTACATTCGACTCTCGATAATTCAAGAAAGTCTCAGGAATCAGGACGGGCGGCTGACCAGCAACGCGAACGTCGACGGGCCGCCGTGTCGAGTAGTTTGACGCAGGCCGAACAGGGTTTCCAGAGTGTGTTGCACCACACTCTGGCGTGAGAGTAAGGTTCTCATAATTGTAAGCGAGATTCTTTGTGACTGAGACGGTCACCTTTGGAGTAGAGGCCTCAACGTGAAGACTGCGGTGGTCACCGGTGGCGGATCCGGCATCGGCCTTGCCGTCGCGCAACGGTTGCGCGCCGACGGTCTCGACGTCGCCACGATCGACCTCCGGCCGTCGGACGGCGACCATTCCTTCACGGCGGACGTCACCGACCGACCGCAGGTGGACGAGGCCTTCGCCGCGATCCGCGCGAAGCTCGGGCCGATCACCATTCTCGTCAACGCCGCGGGCCTGGACGGATTCAAGCGCTTCAACAACATCGCGTTCGAAGACTGGCAACGGGTCATCGACGTCAACCTCAACGGCGTCTTTCACACCATTCAGGCGGTCTTGCCCGACATGATCGAGGCGAAGTGGGGACGCATCGTCAACATCTCTTCGTCCAGCACGCATTCCGGGGCTCCCTACATGAGCCATTACGTGGCGGCCAAGTCCGCGGTCAACGGGCTCACCAAATCCCTGGCGCTCGAGTACGGCCCCAGCGGCATCACCGTCAACGCGGTGCCGCCGGGCTTCATCGACACCCCGATGCTGCGCGCCGCGGCGCAGAACGGATTCCTGGGGGACATCGACGAGACCATCGCGCGGACCCCGGTGCGCCGGATGGGTAAGCCGGAAGACATCGCGGCGGCATGCGCTTTCCTGGTGTCCGACGAAGCCGGCTACATCACCGGTCAGCTCTTGGGCGTCAATGGCGGTCGCAACACCTGAGCGGTGACGATTCGTCAGCGGTGTCCGGAAACCAGATCAGGTGAGAGGAGACAGCCCGTGAAGGTTTGGGTGGATTCGGAACGATGCCAGGGCCACACCCTGTGCGCGATGATCGCGCCGGAGTCGTTTCAGCTCAGCGACATCGACGGCAGTTCTTCTGCAATCGACGAAGTGGTCCCCGTAGACCGGCAGGACCAGGTGCGTGAAGCCGCTCAATCCTGCCCGGAACAGGCCATCGTCATCACCGACGACGCCTGAGTCCGGCATCCCGGTACTGACCGACGAAATACCTAGGGAGACAGAGCTTTGAGTGTCGACGACGTCGTCAGCGACAGCGACCGCAAAAAGAACCGGTACCACTTCGATCGGCATTCCCCGGAGTACCGGTCGCAGTTCAAGTCGATCACCAAGGAGATGCACGCCAAGTGCCCGATGGCGTGGAGTGAGACCTACGGTGGGCATTGGGTCGCGGCGGGCAGCCACGAGGTCTTCGAGCTGGCCCGCTGCCCGGCCGTCTCCAACGATCACGACATCAACGACGAACGCCGTGGCTACAAAGGCATTTCGATCCCCACCGCCAGCCGGGTCAGCGTGGTGCGCGGCGGCATCCTGGAGATGGACGATCCCGATCACCGCATTTACCGCACCGTGCTCAATCCCTACCTGTCGCCGGCAGCGGTCAAGCGCTGGGAGCCGTTCATCGACGACGTGACGCGCGCCTGCCTCGACGAAAAGATCGAGGGCGGCAGCATCGACTTCGTCGACGATCTGGCCAACATCGTTCCGGCCGTCCTGACGTTGGCGATGATGGGCATCCCGCTGAAGAAGTGGAACATGTACAGCGAGCCGGTCCACGCCGCGGTGTACACGCCCGAACATTCCCCCGACATCGAGCGCGTCACCGAGATGCACAAGCAGATGGGCCTCGACATGGTGAACAACATGCTCGAGATCCGCGAGAATCCGAGGCCGGGAATCGTGAATGCCCTGCTGCAGATGCGCATTGACGGGGAGCCGGCGCCGGACCTGGAAATTCTGGGGAACCTCGGCTTGGTCATCGGCGGCGGCTTCGACACCACGACGGCCCTGACCGCCCATTCGTTGGAGTGGCTTTCCGAGCATCCCGAGCAGCGGGAACTGCTCAGCAACGAGCGCAAAACGCTGCTCGACCCCGCCACCGAGGAATTCCTGCGCTACTTCACCCCCGCCCCCGGCGACGGCCGGACATTCTCCGACGATGTCGAGCTCGACGGCACTCAGTTCAAGGAGGGTGAGCGGCTGTGGATCTCGTGGGCGATGGCCAACCGCGATCCAGCCGTGTTCCACGACCCGGATGACATCGTGCTGGACCGTAAAGGCAACCGCCACTTCAGCTTCGGCCTGGGCGTCCATCGGTGCGCCGGGTCGAACGTGGCACGCACGGTGTTCAAATCCATGCTCACCGCGGTGCTCGATCGGATGCCCGACTACCGATGCGACCCCGAAGGCACCGTCCACTACGAGACCATCGGCGTCATCCAGGGCATGCGCAAACTGCCGGCGGCCTTTACGCCCGGCCGCAGGGTCGGCGCCGGCCTGGACGAAACCCTGGAGAAGCTGCAGCGCATCTGCGACGAACAGGAACTCGCCCGACCGATCACCGAACGCAAGGAAGCCGCGGTAATCGATTGAGCCACCCCAGGCGGCCGGGCGCGTTACCCAGCCGAAAGTGCGCCGTTGACCCCCGCAATTTTTACGAGTAGGCCTGTTCAACGTGACCGCGCCTTATATTTGCAGCAACCGCGTGCACAGATGGGAGACGCATCGGTGAAGATTTTCGCGCTGAGCCTTGCGCTCGCCATGGCCGCGCTGACCCTCGAGCCGACCGCCCACGCGGACATCCAGGTTGGCAACTACCGGCTGGACACGCCACGCGACCCCGGCCACAGCTGGATTTGGGCCATCCGACCGTGCCGATACGACCAGGGACCGGAATGCCTGACCATCCAGGCGGTTCCGCAACCCAACGGGCAAGCGGCGTTCTGGAACGCCAACGCCCACCTGGTCAACGGCCGCTACACCATGGCCGTCGATGTGCCCGACGGTGTGCGCTGCGTGGTCCAGTTCTTTCCCTCGCACGACGTCTACTCGTGGGACCCGGTGACGATGGCGGGTCAGGTGGACTCGACGTTCGACACCGGCTGCGGAGGCGGACCGGGGGGCACCAACAGTTGGCCGTTCTCGCTCGTGCGATGGTAGCCGCGTGAGGCGCACAGCGAGTCGGTCGATGATGAGGGCGACGGACAGCGAGCACGATGGCTGAGTCGAAGAGACCACAAGATTCGGCGACCTCGAAAGCCGACGTGCAGGCGTTGCTCGAGGAGGCCGAGGCCGAAGCGGCCGAGGCCGAGGCGCTGGCCGCCGCGGCGCGCGCCCGCGCCCGTGCCGCCCGGCTCCGGCGTGAAGCGCAGGCCCAAGCAGAGGCCGAGGCCGAACCGGAGGCGGAGGCGGAGGCGGAGACCGCCGAAGAAGCGCCGGACGCCGACGAGGACACCGCCGACTCCGGCGAGCCGGAGACCAAGGACGATGTCACCGACACCGTCGAAGCGGCCGGCCAAGCGGAGGCCCTTAAAGAAGAAGACGTCGACGAAAACCCGGACGAGTCGGGGTCAACATCCAAGCCGGGCCGCTCGCGGCGACGCCCGCGGGTGCCATCGTGGTCCGTGACATGGAAAGTGGCCGTCGTCGTCGCCATCTGCGCCTTCGTAGCGGCCAGCGGATACATGATGTGGGAGCGTCATGAAACCGCCGAGCGCAACCAGCGCACCGCCAACTTCATCGCGGGGGCCAGACAGGGCGTCGTCAACATGTTCTCGATGGACTTCAATCGGGCCAAGGAGGACGTTCAGCGGGTGATCGACAGCTCGACCGGCCAGTTCAGGGACGACTTCCAGCAGCGCGCAAAAGATTTCACCACCGTCGTTGAGCAGTCCAAGGTGGTCACTCAGGGCACGGTGAACGCGGCCGCCGTCCAATCCATCGATGGGAAGTCCGCGCTGGTACTCGTGGCGGCGTCGTCGCGGATCAGCAACGCCGCGGGCGCCAAAGACGAACCGCGCAATTGGCGGCTCAAGGTGACCGTCACGGATGACGCCGGGCAATACAAGATGTCCAAACTGGAGTTCGTTCCATGAGCGAGGACAACCACGGCAGCGACGCCGGGAAAGCGTCTTCCAAACTCACCGAAGACGGCGCACGCAGCGAACCCCGCGCGCGGCGCAACGTGAAAGCCGTTCCCATCGTCCTGATTTCGCTGCTGCTGCTTTCCGGTGGCGTGGCGACCTGGCTGTACTTCAAGCAGTACCGGCCCGATAAACAAACCGACCCCGGCGTCGCGAGCGCCGTCGTAGGTGCGGCGTCGGACGGAACGGTCGCCTTGCTGTCCTATTCGCCTGACACTCTCGACAAAGACTTCGCCGCCGCAAAGTCGCACCTGTCCGGGGATTTCCTGTCGTATTACAACCAGTTCACCGACCAGATCGTCGCTCCGGCGGCCAAACAGAAGGCGCTGAAGACCAGCGCGCGGGTGATAGGCGCCGCGGTCTCGGAGTTACATCCGGACTCGGCGGTGGTGCTGGTGCTGGTCGACCAGAGCACCACCAGCAAGGACAACCCGGACCCCGCGATGGCGTCCAGCAGCGTGCTGGTGAGTTTGACCCGAGTCCACGGCCAGTGGCTGATCACCAAATTCGACCCGGTCTAGACCCGTCGGATGCCGCTGCCGCAGAGCGGAACTCGCGAACCGACGTCGCGCCGCTGCGCTAACCGCGTGGGAGGCCGAGCACCCGTTGGGCGATGATGTTGCGCTGGATTTCGGAGGTGCCCCCCGCGATCGTCCCGGAAAAGCTGCGGGCGTAGCGCTCGAACCAGCTGGCGAAATAGTGGTCGAGGTTCATGTGCGCGTACGGCCCGGTCAGGCCCGGGTGAACGAGCCCGTCGGAGCCCGCCGACGTCAGTGCAAGCTCCATGCCACGCAACTCGGCCTCGGACCCGAGCAGCTTGAGCACCGAGATTGCCGCCACGTCGTCTTCGCCGCGCGACGCGCGAGCCAGCGCCACCGAACCGAGCAGGCGCAACGCCTGCTTGTCCATGATCGTGCTGGCGTACTGGTCGCGCTCGACCTCGGTGCTGGGATGGAAGTCGTCGATCATGTTGTCGAGCCGATCGGCGAAGCCCAGCCACATCATCGTCCGTTCGTGCCCCAGCGATCCGTTGGCGACCCGCCAGCCCTGGTCGGGCTCACCGACCAGATTCTCGGCCGGCACCCGGACGTCGGTGAAGAACACCTCGTTGAAATCAAGATCGTCGGCACCGCAGATCGACGGGAACGGACGGCGCACCAAGCCCGGGGTGTCGGTCGGGATGATCAGCGCGCTGATTCCCTTGTGCTTCGGCGCATCTGGATTGGTACGCACAAAGGTCAGCAAGACGTCGGCGTCGTGGGCGCCCGAAGTCCATACCTTCTGACCGTTGACCACGAAGTGATCGCCGTCCAGCACCGCGCGGGTGCGCAACGACGCCAGGTCGGAACCCGCGCTGGGCTCACTCATCCCGAGTGACGCGGTGATCTCGGCCCGCAGGATCGGGACCGCCCAGCGCCGCTTCTGTTCGTCGCTGCCGAACGACAACAGCGAAGCCCCAACGATGTTCACGCCCTGCGGGTTGAAGCTGTGGTAGATCCGCCGTCGGCTGAGCTCTTCAAGATAGACGAACTGCTGAATGACCGTCGCGTTGCGACCACCGAACTCCGGTGGCTGGCTCGGCAGTAGCCAGCCGTTGTCGAACAGCAGCCGCTGCCAGTCGCGTGCCCACTGCGGCATGTGGGAAACCGACCGCGGCCGCTCGAGCGTTTCGCTTGCGGAAGGCAGGTTCTCGTCGAGGAAGGCCGCGAACTCCGCGCGGAACTCCTCGACGTCGGAGTCAAAAGTCAGCTGCACGGTATTCCTCCGCGATCCGCGCCCGGTGCTCGGCGGCGCCGCCGAGCATCAGCTCACCGGCTTTGGCTCGCTTCAGCGCGAACTGCAGATCGTTCTCCCACGTGAATCCCATTGCGCCGTGAAGCTGTAAACCGTGCCGGAACACCAGCGACTGGCACTCCCCCGCCGACGCCTTGGCCATCGCCGCCGCGAGCCGGCGGCGAGGATCGTCGGCCGCGATGGTCAGCGCCGCGAAGTACGCCAGGGCACGGGCCCGTTCCACCGCTACATGCATGTCCGCGGCCTTGTGCTGGACGGCCTGGAACGAGCCGATCGGCACACCGAATTGCTGACGGCTGCGGACGTGTTCGAGCACCAGATCGAGAATGCGTTGGCAGGCACCGACCATGGTGATCGCCATGCCCGTCAGGGCCGTGTGGTGCGCGCGTTCGGAATCGACCGTGAGCCGGGCGCTGTCGGGCACCCGTACGCCGCAGAACGACAGGTCGGCGACGTGCAGGACGGGGTCGAAGACGGCGGCGCGACGCACCGACACCTGGTTCGACCCGGTGATGAACACCCCGGCGTCTGTCACCACCGCCAGGCGGTCGACGCGATCGCCGTCGAGGACATGGCGCGCCGTACCATCCAGCACCCAACCCTCGGCGTCCCGGTGTGCCGCCACCCCGGTGTACACGGCGGTGCCCGATTCGTGCGGGTCGAACTGTTCGGCGGTCAAGGGGGCGAACTGGGTCATCGTCGCCAGGAACGGGGTGGGGTCGGTCGCGCGCCCCAACTCCTCGAGGACGATGGCGAGTTCGACGGCGCTGACCGGATCGTTCAGCTCGGTCCAGCCCTGATCGACGTACGACTTCCACAACGGGCTGGGATCGACACCGTCCTCGGCCACGCCGCGCACCAGCGAGGGCGGGCACTGCTTCGCCACGGCGTCGCGAACGGTCTTCTGCCACAGCCGCTGATCGGCATCGAACTCCAACAGCATGAAGGCCGCCTCCTGTCATCACCGACGCTGCGAGAATATCATTCTCGCACGCGGAAGTAATAATCTCGGAAACCGGTTACGCGGGTGCCATGGGGACGAGCGCCTCCACGACGAAGGAGAAGACCATTGGATCGCGAAACCTATCAGCGGGGGCTGCACATCCGCTCCGACGTGCTCGGCGAGGACTACGTCAACCGGGCCCTCGCCGACGCGGACGACTTCACCCGGCCTCTGCAGGATCTCGTCACCGAATACTGCTGGGGCGCGATTTGGGGTCGCGAGGAGCTGCCCCGGAAAACGCGCAGCATGCTCAACCTGGCGATGATCTCGGTACTGAACCGGCCCAACGAATTACGCACGCACGTCAAGGCGGCGCTGACGAATGGCGTCACCCGCGACGAGATGCGCGAGGTCTTCCTGCAGGTGGCCATCTACGCGGGCGTGCCGGCCGCGGTCGACAGCTTCCGCATCGCGCGCGAGGCGTTCGCCGAACTGGATGAGGGCTAGGGCCGGGCATGGAGGTCGGATTCATCGGGCTGGGAAACATGGGTTTTCCCGTGGCGCGCCGCTTGATCGAGAGAGGCCACGATGTCGTCGCCTTCGACACGCGTGCCGCCGCGCTCGATCGCATCGTCGCCCTGGGGGCGCGCCCCGCGGCATCCTCGAGGGAGGTTGCCGACCGTACCGAAACCGTCATGGCCAGCCTCCCGACGCCGAACGCCTCACTCGAGGTGGCGACGGGTGCGGCCGGCGTGATCGAGGGCGCAAGAATCAAGCGCTATGTCGACCTGTCCACCGTCGGCAGCCGCACAGCAAGGCAGATCTTTGACCGACTTGCCGAGCGGGACATCGTGGCGATCGACAGCCCGGTCAGCGGCGGCGTCGGCGGGGCGGAGAAGGGCGCACTCGCGGTCATGGTGTCGGGGCCGCGCGATGAATTCGACGTCATCCGAACCACGCTCGAGGCGATCGGCCGGCCCTTCTACGTGGGAGACAAACCGGGGTCGGCGCAGACGATGAAACTGGCCAACAACATCCTGGCCGCCAACGTGTTGGCCGCGACAGCCGAGGTCGTCGTGATGGGCGTGAAGGCCGGCCTCGACCCCAGTGTGATGATCGAGGTGCTCAACGCCGGCTCGGGTGCGACGAGCGCGAGCCGGGACAAATTTCCCCGCTCGATCCTCTCCCGGACCTTCGATTACGGCTTCGCTACCAGCCTGATGGTCAAGGACGTGCGTCTGTACCTCGAGGAAGCGGAAGCGCTTGGCGTGCCAACGGACGTCGCCACAACGATCGCCCGCCTCTGGGAGACGACCGCCGATGACCAGGGCCCCGACTCGGACTTCACGACGGTGATCAAACCGCTCGAGAAGGCGGCCGGCGTGATCGTGGGCCGCTCGCCGGCCTAGCCGGCCGGTCCCCCTGAATAGAGGCGGATGGCCCTTATCCGCGATCGGGAGAATGGTATTATCGCAATTCAAGAACCGTACTTGCACGAGGACCGCGAAAGTGGTCGCTACCAGGCACGTTGATTAAACGAAACGCTTACCGGAAACCCGTTGATTGGCCCCCGAGAAGAATGTTAGGTTATCTATCATATGACCCGACTGGGTTCGCTCTGAGTGCCCGAGTCGAAGGATGGCTTTCGTGATCGAACACGCTGACGGAACCAGCACACCGCTCATCGACGCGAGCGTGCACATCTTCTTTCCCTCCAACAAGGCGCTGCGGAAGACCCTGCGTGAGCCGTTCAAGAGCCGAGGCTTCCCCGATTACGAGATGGACTGGTACGGCGCTCCAGGCGGTGAATACGCGCCCAATACCGAGGGCCCGGATCGTCAGTACCCCGGTTCCGATCCGGATTTCGTTGCCAATGAGCTCTTTTCGAAACGCGGGGTCGACATTGCGGTCCTGCACCCGATGGCCCGCGGCATCATGCCCGACCGGCACCTGGGCAGCGCGCTGCACGCCGCGCACAACGAAATGATGGTCTCGGACTGGTTGGAGTCCAGCGAGTTCGGCGAGCGCTTCCGCGGCACCATTCGGGTGAACCCCGATGACATCGCCGGCGCGCTGCGGGAGATCGAGAGGTGGCGTGGGCACCCTCGGGTGGTGCAGATCGGCGTTCCGCTGCAATCCCGCGAGCTCTACGGCAAGCCACAGTTCTGGCCGCTGTGGGAAGCCGCGGTCGACGCCGGACTTCCCGTTGCCGCGCACATCGAAGTCGGGTCGGGCATCGCCTTTCCGCCGACGCCCAACGGGAACACCCGTACCTACGAGCAGTACGTCAGCTTCATGGCGCTGAACTACATCTATCACCTGATGAACATGATTGCCGAGGGCGTGTTCGAGCGCTTCGACGGCCTGAAGTTCGTCTGGGGCGACGGCGCGGCGGACTTCGTGACGCCGTTCATCTGGCGGATGGACACGTTCGGCCGTCCGCACCTCGAGCAGACACCGTGGGCACCGCGGATCCCCAGCGACTACCTGCCCGGTCACGTGTATTTCGTCCAGGGCAGTCTCGACGGTCCTGGCGACACCGAGTTCGCCGGCGAATGGTTCGGCTTCACCGGCAAGGACGACATGGTGATGTTCGGCTCCAGCTATCCACACTGGCAGTGCGGCGATATCAAGAAGCTTCCGCGCGCCCTCTCCGCCGAACAGCGCGAGAAGCTGTGCTGGCGCAACGCGGCGCAGCTCTACAACATAGACATTCCCGCCGGGGTGGGCGCACAGTAGAAGTACGACCTGATACCGAGGAGTTTCAGATGACGTTGACCCATTCGCAGGAGCGGGTTCCCGCTGCCGAGCGCATAGCCGTCCGATGCGTCGACTCAGATGTCCACCCCGCACCCAAGCGCGGAGAGCTCCTGCCGTACATCCCCGAGCCATGGCGCAGCAAATACTTCCTCACCCGCGCCGTGGGTGAGCAGATTTACTACGACGCCCCGGACTACGCCCACTCCTACGCGATGCGGGTGGACTCCTTCCCCGCCAACGGCGAATTCCCTTGCAGCGACCCGGATATGGCGTTTCGTCAGCTGATCATGGAGGCCGGCTCGGACATCGCGATTCTCGAACCGGCCGCCTACCCGGCCCGCCTGCCCGAAGCGCAGCACGCGATGTCGAGCGCGTTGAACGACTGGCAGGCCAATCACTGGCTGGACAGCCACAACAACTGGCACCAGCGCTGGCGCGGGTCGATTTGTTGCGCCATTGAGGAGCCGGCAGAGTCCGTGCGCGAGATCGAGAAGTGGGCCGGTCACCCCTACATGGCCCAGATTCTGATCAAGGCCGAGCCGCGGCCGTCTTGGGGGCATCCGAAATACGACCCGATCTGGGCGGCCGCCACCAAGCACGACATCACGGTGAGCTGTCACCTGTCGCGCAGCCAGTTCGACGAGCTACCGATCCCGCCGGTGGGATTCCCCAGCTACAACCACGACTTCATGGTGACCTACTCGCTGCTGGCCGCCAACCAGGTGATGAGCCTGATCTTCGACGGCGTGTTCGACCGGTTCCCGACGCTGCGGATCGTGTTTGTCGAGCACGCGTTCAGCTGGATCCTGCCGCTGATGTGGCGCATGGATTCGATCTACGAGGCACGCAAGTCGTGGGTCGACATCAAGCGCAAGCCGTCGGATTACGTCAAGGACCACATCAAGTTCACCACCCAGCCACTGGACTACCCCGAAGACAAGACCGAGCTGACCCGGGCGCTGGAATGGATGGAGTGCGAGAAGATCCTGCTCTTCTCCTCGGACTACCCGCACTGGACGTTCGATGACCCACGCTGGCTGGTCAAGCACCTGCCCAAGCACGCCCGCGACGCCGTGATGTACAAGAACGGCATCGCGACCTACCACCTGCCCGAGACCGTTCCGGTCCTCGAGGGTCAGACCAGGGTGCTCTGAGTTGACGGAAGAAACCAAACGGCCCGAGCCCCGTCTCGCCCAGGGCCGCGAGCATGTTGTTGCGACCGTGGACGAGATCCCGCCGGGCAAGCACAAGCTGGTGCCAATCGGGCGGCACGGCGTCGGCGTATACAACGTCAACGGCAGCTTCTATGCCATCGCGAATTACTGCCCGCACCAAGGCGGTCCGCTCTGTTCGGGCCGGGCCCGGGGCCGCACGATAGTGGACGAGACCGCGCCCGGAGACTCGGTCATGGTGCGCGACCTGGAGTACATCTATTGCCCGTGGCACCAATGGGGTTTCGAGCTGGCGACCGGTACCACCGCGGTCAAGCCCGAATGGAGTATCCGGACCTATCCGGTGCGCATCGTCGGCAACGACGTTCTGGTGCAGGCCTAACCACAGGAGAATCGGTGCCTTCAATCGAGATCAATGGGGGAAATGTCGTCTACGAAATCCTCGGTGACTCGGGCGATCTCATTGCCCTGACGCCCGGCGGCCGGTTCAGCAAGGAGATCGAGGGCTTGCGTCCGCTTGCCGACGCGCTCGCCGCCGGCGGCTACCGCGTGCTGCTGTGGGACCGGCCGAACTGCGGTGCTTCCGATGTGCAGTTCTACGGTCAGAGTGAATCACACATGCGCGCCGAGACGTTGCACAAGCTGGTGACCGGGCTGGGCTTCGAGCGCTGCATTCTGGCCGGCGGCTCCGGCGGCGCAAGGGATTCCATGCTGACCACGATGCTCTACCCGGAGATGGTCACCAAGCTCGTCGTATGGAACATCGTCGGTGGCATCTACGGCAGCTTCGTGCTCGGTTCCTTCTACATCATCCCGAGCATCCTCGCGGTGCGCGGCACCGGCATGGACGGCGTGGTGAAGGTGGCCGAATGGCGTGACCGCATCGGAGAGAACCCCAACAACAAACAGCGGTTCCTCGACTTCGATTCCGACGAGTTCCTCAAGGTGATGCTGCGCTGGCTGAACGCGTTCGTTTCCAAGCCTGGACAGACGATCCCGGGCGTCGAGGACGAGATGTTCGACCGGATCAAGGTGCCCACCTTGATCATTCGTGGCGGCGAGAACGATATGGATCACCCGAAGCGAACGTCACTGGAGGTCAGCTGCTTGATCAAGGGATCAAAGCTCATCGACCCCCCGTGGCCGGAGGACGCATGGGAGCGTGCGTCCGAGGACCGCGCGGCCGGGCGGGTGAAGCACTTCAACATGTTCGACACGTGGGTGCAGGCGGCGCCCGCGATCCTCGAGTTCCTGGGTTCGTGATGTCCCTACACGGTGCGAATGTGAACCTCGCAGTTGAGCGAGGCCTCGAGAGCCGTGTGAACCCGGCTCTCGGGAATGCGTTCGAGGTCCTTCTCGCGCAGCGTTACGTACACGATGTCGAAACCGTCGCCCCCGGGCGTCCGCTCGATGTCACCGGTGAGCCCGAAGCCGGACAACACACCGTGGGCGTCGTCGTCGGTCCCCCGGCTGATGAAGGTGACGACTCCCGCAACCGGTTCGGCGGCGAACACCCTGCCGCACAGGCGGATCGCCAAATCTCTCGCCGCGTCGACGTCTTCGGCCGCGATCAGCAATTCGACTTCGCGGCGCCCAGCGGGCATCGACGCGAGGTCGTTCTCGACGACGTCTGCACCCTCCGCACGCGCAAGCCCGAGGAGCGCTGCCATGCCGTCTCGTAGCTGTGGGACCGTGCAGACACTCTCCGGGTCGACATTGACGCGCACGACCGCAGTTCGCATGTGCGCAAGCCTAACTAAGACGATGGCAGGCCAGCCGTGAACACCGCCCAATCCACCACCATCACCACCGCGAACTTTCCCGGTTTGGAACCCCGGCTGCTCTTCGAACAAACCGGCCAAGCCCGCGAGGGCCTCGCGACGTATCGACGGTTCGGCGGCTACCGCCCGCTTGCCGACGCCGATGGATTGCTGAGCGAGGTGGAGGCCAGCGGGTTGGTCGGCCGCGGTGGTGCGGCGTTCCCGCTGGCAATCAAGTTGCGCACGGTGCGCGATAACGGGCGCATTGCCGGCGGTGCCGTGGTCGTCGCGAATGGCGAAGAGGGCGAACCGGCTTCGGTCAAGGACCGCTGGCTGCTGCGCAACCGGCCCCACCTGATCCTGGACGGGCTGCGGTTGGCCGCCGCGGTCGTGGGCACGAACCGCGCCCACATCTACCTCTCCGATCCGGAGTCGGCGCACAGCGTCGAAACCGCGCTCGGCGAGCTCGATTCCGACGCGCTCGGCGATATCACCGTCAGCATGTTGACCGTGCAGCCCGGATACGTGGCCGGCGAGGAGACCGCCGCCGTCCGCGCGATCAACGGCGGGCCGGCCAAGCCGACGGACAAGCCGCCCCGCCCATTCGAAGCCGGCGTCGATGATCGGCCCACACTGGTGAGCAACGTCGAGACGCTGGCCAATTTGCCTTTCCTGCAGCGGCATGGCGCGAGCGCGTTCCGCTCGCAGGGCACATCGCTCTCCTCTGGCACCTTCCTGGCCACCATCACCGGGGCCGGACGCCCGCCAGTTCTCTACGAGCTTCCGCACGGCTTGCCGTTCACCGAACTTCTTGCCCTGCACGGTGTTTCACCGGACCAGGTACGTGGGGCGTTGATGGGCGGCTACTTTGCCGGCCTGCTCAACCGGAGCGTGCTGGAGACAACCTTGGACCACGAGACGATGCGACGTGTCGGCAGCGGTTTGGGAGCGGGCGCCATCGCGGTGCTCACCGACGACTGCCCCGTCGCGGTCGCGGCGTCCGTGCTGGCCTACTTCGACCGTGAAAACGCCGGGCAGTGCGGCTCGTGCTTCAACGGAACGGCGGCCATGGCGGCCGCCGCCGGTGCGCTGCGCGACGGCGCCGCGACGACCGAAGACGTCGAACGGTTGCGCCGCTGGTCGGTGCTGCTGCGCGGACGGGGCGCGTGCGCGACGCTGGACGCCGCCACCAACGTCGCGGCCGGCCTGCTCACACAGTTCCCGGGCGAAGTCACCGCACATCTCGACGGCACGTGCCAGGGCTGCGCCCGCGGCGCGTTCCGCGCCGACCGTCCCTACGAGGCCGAAACTTTGAGGCTGGCATGAAAATCCGCCTGGACCGCACCGTCTGCGACGGTTTCGGCATCTGCGCGAAGTACGCGCCCGGATACTTTTCGCTCGACGATTGGGGTTACGCGTCCCTCATCGGCGATGGCACCGTGGCAGAGGCGGATCGCGACGCCGTCATGCGCGCGCTGATGGACTGCCCGGTCCACGCCATCGCCGAGATCGGCGAGCGCACATACCCCACACCCTGCCCTCCGCTCGCCGACGCGGACGACCCGGCAGAGCGCCTCAAGACCGAGGAGAACGAGGCGGAGTGGGGCTTTACCCGTTGACCCGCTGATCACAAAGCCCGACAGAGCGACGAACTCCTGGACGCCATCGGGATGCGGCCCTACGCCTACGGCACATAGCGGTCCCACTCAAACGGCACCACCGCGAAAAACGGTGCGGCGAACAACGGTTCGACACCCGGCTCCTCCCAGCGCGCCGACAACACCGGCCGCAGGCGTTCCCCGACGGCGACGGGATCGTCATCGAGGAAGCAATACGTAATGGTCTGGCCCGCTTGAGCACTCGCCAGATTCGCCTCGACTTGCCGCGATGTCCCAGACCATACGCCGGCGACACCGGGCACTTCCACCAGCGGGCCCGCCGGAGCCGATCCCCGCTCGACCAGTAGGAACGCCCCCCGCGCGGGCAGCCAGGGCAGGACGTCCGACCCCACTCTGACCCGGGGCGCGGCCGTCTTGGCCCGCACCTCGTAGACGCCGCGCTCGACCGGTGGCAGCAGCGGGAGCTTGCGGCCGGCGTTTCCGAGTGCCGAGGACAGTTCGTTGAACCCACGCAGCCCGGCCGGGTCGGTGAAAAAGTACGTCATGACGTGGTCGACCCCGTCCAACGGTCCACCGCTGATCGTCCGCGCAGAGCGGCAGGCCGGCGTCGACACCAACCGCAACGAGGCGCGCACCGCCGCCAACCGGTGTTGCTCGGGTCGGTGGTCTAGGGTGTGCCAGCGCAGGTACTCGGCGTCCAGACCGTCGGGATGGCGAGTCGCCATGGACACGAACAACGTGGAGATCTCTCCGCGCCCGGCGGCGAGGATCTCGGCGACCTGGTCCGATGGCGTGCCGGGAAGCTGCATCACGGCTGTTCGCACCATCTCGTCGAGTCGTATTCGGGCAGCGCGATTTCGGGGTGCCGGCTCTCGATCATGCGCCGGAAGCCTTCGCGCCAGGGCATTTTCGTGCGGCCGAGCATCTCGTGCATGCGGGCGACATCCGGCCACAGCGGCGTGTGCGCGTCGGTCGTGTATTCGAAGATCGGCTCGACACCGATCAACTGGCCCATGAACGTGCAGTAATCCTCGACGCTGACCGTTTCGCTACCGGCCCAGTTCACCACGACCGGCGGCACCGCGGCGACCTCCATCGCGCGGATGCCGAGCTCCACGTAGTCGTCCTCGTAGATGGGGTTGTAGTTGTTCGGCTTATCGGGATGCAGCCGAATTGGTTTGCGCGCCAACATGGCATCGAGGCGATCGGCGGGAGCACCGCCCTCCGGCCCATAGGTTGAGCAGACCCGGATGATGGTCAACGGTATTCGATAATGCCTGGCGATCCAGGTGCACACCGACTCCGCCGCGACCTTCGAGAAGCTGTAGTTGGCGCGCAGCGGCACACCCGGCGGATCGGTTTCGGCCAACGGTCGCTGACCTTGGTACGCGTAGATCGACCCAGTTGAACAGAAGACGAAGCCCTTTGCGGCGCGGCAGTGGTACAGCAGTTCGCCGGACATGTGCGCATTCGTTTCGACGCAGCGGTTCCAGTCGCCCGCGCCGGTGTCCACCGCAGCGTGAAAGACGTAGGTGAAATCCTCTGGAAGATCGGAGAAGTCACCCGCGCCGATGTCCAGCGGGACGGGTTTGATGCCGGCGTCGACGAGCCTCCTTTGGTCGGCGGGGTCTTTGAGGCGCGCGGCGCCCCACACCTCGTTTGAAGCCGCCAGAGCGCGCGCGATGGGAAACGCAATCTTGCCCGTCGCCCCGGTGATCAGGATCTTTTCTGCGTCGAGCAACCAGCCCTCCCGAATGTGAAGTACTTGATATGCCGGTTGGCAGCATAACTCCCCGCTGAAGGAACATGGCAGGACAGGTCCGTTCGGAATCGCGTCGTGACCGCGGCTCTTACCTGGTCATGACGGTTTCAAGGGAATAAACTGAGACCGCCAAGGCCAGGATGGCCCCACCGGGAGGCCCACCATGAGATGGTTTGCTCGTCGTCTGACCGCCGTCGTCGCGGTCGCCTTCGTGGCGATGGCGGTCGCGGTGATCGCGACGCCCGGAATCAGTTCGGCGCAGTGCGATCACAACATGTCGTTTAATCCGGTGACGTTCGAGTGCAAACCGCCGCCGGCATCACCGGCGTGGTACACACTCCCGCCGGCATACGCGCCCTCATTCGCCGGGCAGGAAGTTCCGCCGCCGCCGCCACAGCCATGGTGGACGTCGGAGCCCCCGATGTGGAGTGTCGGCTTCCACCAGTGGGGAATCTATGTGGGCGGCGTTTGGGTGCCGCTCTGACCGGTCCGCGGTCTTCCCGCGACGCCGCTTGACGGGCAACGCAGATACCGTCTCGATCACCCTTACGCGCGAGTGATAACGTAATTCTCCGATTCGTATAACGGTCCTACCAGGTTGCAATTCGGGGACCGTTCGACTCGCGGAGGTGACGTGTCTGCACCGGGACGCCCGCTGCCCCTGATCACGCAGGAAAACGAATTCTTCTGGACCTCGGGCGCCGACGGGAAGCTGCGCCTGCAGAACTGCAATGCTTGCCAGTCGCTGATCCATCCGCCGGCACCGGTGTGCCGGTACTGCCGATCTCGCGACATGGGCGTGCGGGCGGTCTCCGGGAAGGCGACGCTGGCCGGCTTCACCATCAACGAGCGGTTCAGCCTGCCCGGATTGGTCGCACCCTATGTGATCGCGCAGGTGGCGATCTTTGAAGATCCGCGGGTTCGGCTGACCACCAACATCATCGAGTGCGAGCCCGATCAGCTCGAACTGGGCCAACAGGTCGAGGTCGTCTTCGAACACGTCGAAGACGTGTGGTTTCCGCTGTTCCGACCGGCGCAGACCGCGGAACCCGGTCCACTGCCCACGGACGAAATAGCGCCCGAGCGATTCGGCGAACACGTCCGGCCGATGCTGACCGTCGAGAAGTTCGAGGACAAGGTCGCGCTCACCGGGATCGGCATGTCGCCGATCGGGCGCCGGCTGATGCAGCTGCCGCTGGCGCTGACGGTGCAAGCCTGCGAAGCGGCAATCGCCGACGCCGGCCTGACGTATGCGGACATCGACGGCCTGTCCACCTACCCGGGCGCCATCAACGTCGGCGGCTTCGGAGAAGGCGGCGTCACCGCGCTGGAAGCGGCGCTCGGCATCCGGCCAACGTGGCACAACGGCGCCATGGAGACGTTCGGCCCGGGCGGATCGGTGATCGCCGCCATGCAGGCGGTCGCCTGCGGCCTGGCCCGCCACGTGCTCTGCTTCCGGACGCTGTGGGAAGCGACTAATGGCGAGCTGATGAAGCAGGGCAAGATCAGCCCTTCGATGGGCCGGATGTCGGGCTGGCAGATGCCGTTCGGCGCCACGTCGGCGGCCCACACCTTGGCCATGAACGCGCAGCGGCACTTTCACCGTTACGGCACCACCAAGGAGACCCTGGGCTGGATCGCGTTGAATCAGCGGGCCAACGCCGAGCTCAACCCCACCGCCATCTACCGGTCCCCCATGACGATGGACGACTATCTGAACGCGCGACCGATCACCACACCCTTCGGCCTCTATGACTGCGACGTGCCCTGCGACGGCGCCATAGCGGTGATCGTCTCCGCCATCGACGCCGCCCGCGACCTGGCCAAGCCCCCGGTGCTGGTGGAGGCGGTGGGTACGCAGATCGTCGAGCGAATCGACTGGGACCAAAGCACTTTGACCCATGAGCCGCAGGTGCTGGGCCAGGCCGCGCACGTGTGGACCCGCACCTCGCTGCGGCCCGTCGACGTCGACGTCGCCGAGCTCTACGACGGCTTCACCATGAACTGCCTGTCCTGGATCGAGGCGCTGGGGTTCTGCGGGATCGGCGAGGCCAAAGACTTCCTCGACGGCGGCAAGAACATCGCCCGCGACGGGCAGCTGCCGCTCAACACGCACGGCGGCCAGCTTTCGCACGGCCGCACCCACGGCATGGGGCTGGTTCACGAGGCCGTCAGCCAGTTGCGCGGGGAGGCCGGCGAGCGCCAGGTCGCCGGCGCACGGGTTGGCGTGGTCAGCAGCGGCGGCCTGACGCCCAGCGGAGTGCTGCTCCTGCGGGCCGACACATGAGCGCGCCGCGGCCCAGGCTGGTGATCGTCGACGGAGTTCCGATGTCGGCGCTGATCGCCGAAGCCCCCGAACCCAAGGCCGTGATCTTGGCGATCCACGGCGGCGGCACCACCGCAATCTATTTCGACTGTCCCGGCCATCCGTCATATTCGCTGTTACGGACCGGGGCGGCAGCGGGATTCACCGTGGTGGCCCTCGACCGGCCTGGCTATGGCAGCTCGGCGCCCTATCCCGAGGCGATGGTCGAGGGTGACCAGCGTGTCAAGCTGGCTTACGGAGCGGTCGACCGCATCATCGGCGAACGACCAAGCGGTGCGGGTCTATTCGTGATGGGCCATTCGGGCGGATGCGAATTGACGATGCGGATGGCCGCCGACGAGCGCGGCGCCGATCTGCTCGGCATCGAATTGGCGGGCACCGGGCGGCACTATCACCCCGCGGCCAAGGAAATACTCAGAACGGCGACTCGCGAACGCCGCCCGCCGGGCATGCGCGACCTGCTGTGGAGCCCGGAGCACCTGTATCCACCCGAGGTACTCGGCGGCGCGACGGTGTCCCCGTCGGCCCCGGCGTATGAGGACCAGATGGTCTCGGACTGGGCACGCCAAACCTTCCCGACGCTGGCCCCCGCCGTGCGGGTGCCGGTGCACTTCAGCATCGCCGAGCACGAAAAGGTTTGGCAGACCGATGATTCGGCAGTAAAAGAGATCACCGATATGTTCTCGTCCGCGCCACGCTTCACCCTGCACAGGCAGCTTCGGGCGGGGCACAACATCAGCCTCGGCCACACCGCTGCGGATTACCACGCGGAGGTTCTTTCGTTTGTAGGGGATTGCCTGGCCACCACCTCGTCGGACGAAGAGGAGGCCGGTTGATGCGGGTGGGATTCATCGGCCTGGGCAGCCAGGGCGGCCCCATGGCGCGGCGGATCATCGAGGCCGGCTACGAGACGACGCTGTGGGCGCGCAGACCCGCAACCCTCGAGCCGTTCACCGACACCGAAGCGAAAATCGCCGAATCGCCGGCCGACCTCGCCGCGGCCAGTGATCTGGTTTGCCTGTGCGTGGTGGGCGACGCCGACATCGACGAGATCGCGAGCGGTGCGCGCGGGCTGCTGGCGGCGATGGAGCCGGGTGGGGTGATCGCCGTGCACAGCACCGTGCATCCCAACACCTGCCGCGAACTGGCGGACAAGGCTGCCGCCAAGGGCATTTCGGTGATCGACGCGCCCGTGAGCGGCGGGGGGCCGGCGGCGTCCGAAGGGCGCCTGCTGGTGATGGTCGGGGGCGACGCCGACGTCGTCGAGCGTTGCCGGCCGGTCTTCGCCACGTATGCCGATCCGATCGTCCACCTCGGCGAGCTGGGTTCCGGTCAAACCACCAAGCTGCTCAACAACCTGATGTTCACCGCCCACCTGGCCACTGCGGCCACCGCGCTGTCGCTGGCGGGTGCCCTCGGCGTCGACCCGGACCGCCTTGCCGAAGTCGTCTCTCGCAGCAGCGGGAATAGCTTCGCGCTCAACGCCCTTGGCGGCATCGGCGGGTTGGACCGGCTTGCCGGGGTGGCCGGGACGTTGCTGCAAAAGGACGTCCGCCTGGTGGTGGACCTGGCCGAACGAGCCGGGGTGAGCGGCGGTGCCGTGCTGGATGCGGCCGACGCCGCGCTGGCGCTAATGGACCATCCGCGGTGAGGGTCGGGTTCGTCGGCGCGGGCCGGATGGGCCGCCCTATGGTGGCCCGTCTGATAGCTGCCGGGCACGAGGTCCGGGCCGTGGGCCGGACCGCGGACAGGCGGGGCGATCTCGAGCAGCTCGGCGCCCGGGCGGTCCACGAGGTCGCCGAGGCGGGTGCGCGGGCCGACGTCGTGGTGCTCTGCGTGTTCAGCGACGAACAGGTGTGGGAGGTATGCCTGGACGCCGGGTTGCTCTCCGCCATGCCGCCCGGTTCGGCGCTGGTGGTGCACACCACCGCCAGCCCGAAGACAATCGATGCCCTGGCCGCACGCGCCGATTGCGTCGACGTCATCGATGCGGCGGTCAGCGGGGGCCCGCACGACATCGCGGCCGGCCGGCTCACCCTCTTCGTGGGTGGCACCGACGATGCGGTGAAGCGGGTGCGGCCGGTGCTGGACTGCTACGGCGATCCCGTCTTGCACGTCGGGCCCACCGGAACCGGACAAAAGGTGAAGCTGGTCAACAACGCCTTGTTCGCGGCGCAGATCGGGCTGCTCGCGGAATCGATCAGGCTTGGCGAGCAGCTGGGCGTGCCGGAGTCGACGCTGCTGACCGCCCTGGGGCACGGCAGCGCGAGCAGCCGCGTCTTGAGCCTGGCGGCGGCGGGCGGCTCCGTCGAGTCGTTCATCGAGGTCGCCGGCGAATTCGTCAGCAAGGACGTGACGGTGGTGCGCAACATCAGCGATGAACTCCGCATCGACCTGGGCGCACTCGACGACGCCATCAACGCCACGAACGCCGCGAAGACGGGTTGAGATGCCCGTGTTTCGGTCTTTCCGGTTCGTCACGAAGGTATTACCGTTACCGTTACAGTGAACGACTCCGCTGTAAAGGTTTCAGCCCGCCCTCGCCGCTGAGGAGGATTCAGTGACAAAACCGAAGGTCGTCTTCGATCCGTACTCCGAGGACTACTTCAATAACCCGTTCGACACCTATCGACGGATGCGCGAGGAAGCGCCGCTGTACTACGACGAAAAAGAGGACTTCTACGCGCTGACCCGCCACGAGGACGTCGCGGCCGCGTTCAAGGACTTCGAGACCTATTCCTCGGCGCGCGGTTGCGACCTGGCGATGGTGCGCCGGGGCATAGCCCCCGAGCAGAAGTCGATCATCTTCATGGATCCGCCGGAGCACCGCCACATGCGCAGTCTGCTCAACAAGGCGTTCACCCCGCGTGCCATCCAGTCCCAGCGCGAGACGATCGTCGAGGTGATCGACAAGTACCTGGGCGCCGCCGACCCTGACAACTTCGACGTCGTGCAGGACTTCTCCGGGCCGTTCCCGGTGGAAGTCATCACCCGGATGGCCGGGGTGCCGGAGGAATACCGCCAGCAGGTGCGCCACTGGATCGACACCAGCCTTTCCCACGAACCGGGTCAGATCGAGATCAGCGAAGCCGGCATGCAGGCCAACATCGACACGGCGATGTACTACTTCAGCCTGGTTCAGGAGCGGCGCCAGGAACCGCAGGACGACATGATCAGCCGGCTGATCGCGGCCGAGATCCCGAGCGAAGACGGCCAGCTGCGCAAGCTCGACGACATCGAGATCTGCGGATTCGCAACGCTGCTGGGCGGCGCGGGCGCCGAGACCGTCACCAAACTGATGGGCAACGCGGCGGTGATCTTCGCCCGCAACCCCGACCAGTGGCAGAAGCTGCAGGAGGACCGCGACAAGATCCCGGGGGCGGTGGAAGAGCTACTGCGCTACGAGGGTCCGGTGCAGTACAACGTCCGCTACACCCTCAGGGAGGCGCACGTCAGTGGTGGCGTAATTCCCCCGGGCAAGCCGGTGTTCCTTTGCGGCGCAGCGGCGAACCGCGATCCGGAGGCCTTCACCGACGCCGACACGTTCGACATCGAGCGTGACCAGACCGAGGCACAGCATCTCGGTCTCGGATACGGAATCCACAGCTGCCTCGGCGCCGCGCTTGCCCGCCTGGAAAGCAGGATCGCGCTCGAGCGGCTCCTCGACTTCATGCCGCGCTACGAGGTGGACTGGGCGGGGTGCAAACGGGTGAACATGCAAAACGTCGCGGGCTGGAAGAACGTGCCCGTCAAGGTGCTTCGGTAAGGGGGTTGTTGCCGTGACGAAGAAAATTGAAGTCGATTGGGGGCTCTGCGAGAGCAATGGTGTCTGCATGGGCATCAATCCCGAGATCTTTCTCCTCGGTGACGACGACATGCTGACCGTCTTGCAGGAGGAGGTCACCCCGGAGAATGAGGCCGACGTGCGCGAGGCCGTTCGTCAATGCCCCCGGCAGGCCATCTCGATCGTGGGCGAGTAGCGGGTCAGAAACCGGCGATGATGACGGCGTTGCAGTCGGCCGCCGCCTGCCGCAGTTTCGCCGCCTTTTGATAGCCCTCGGACTCGTACCACGCGCGCGCCGCGTCCACCGATTCGAATTCGAGCACGACGGTCTGGTCGCCGTGCCAGGTGCCTTCGATCACCTTGGGCGCGGTGTCCACCGCGAGAATGGTGGCACCGGCCAAGGCCGAACCAGCGGCCTGCGCATAGGCTTTCATGCCCTCCGGATCCTTGATGGCCTCCGTGAGGATGACGTACCCTTTCGCCACTGAATCTCCTTAGATTTTGCTGATGGCCTGTTCGGGGCAGCACTCGATGGCCTCTTGGGTGGCGGCCTCGAATTCCGTTGGGACGTCGGATGGTATCGCCTCCGCGTAACCGTCGTCGGTGAGGCTGAACACCTCCGGGCACAGCGTCGTGCAGACGCCGTGACCGCGACAGCGCTGGTCGTCGACTGTGACTTTCATGCCGGCGTGAACTCCAGGTGCAGTTCCGTCAGGCCGCGCAGGATGTACGTCGGAACGTATTGGTAGCGGCGGTCATTCGCCGGGCCGTGCATGTCTTCGTTGATCCTGATGTCAGACGTCCGGTCGAGCAGGCGCTCGATCGCCACCCGGGTTTCGGCGCGCGCCAGCGGCGCGCCGGGGCAGCTGTGGATACCGCGCCCGAACGAGATGTGCTGGCGGGCATTCTTGCGGGCAGGGTCGAAGGTGGCGGGGTCGTCGAACCGGCGGGGATCACGGTTGGCGGCCGCTTGGACAACCATGACGGTGGTGCCCGCGGGCAGGCCGACGCCGCCGACGTTGGCGGGCACCCGATTCAACCGGAAGTCGCCCTTGACCGGGCTCTCGTGGCGCAACGACTCTTCGATGAAGTTGGGGATCAGGCTGCGGTCCTTGCGCAACTGCGCCTGGATGTCGGGCCGCTCCCCCAACGTCTGCAACGCCGCGCCCAGCAACCGCACGGTGGTCTCCTGGCCCGCCGAAAAGACGTTGCTGGCCACCCGCGCCACGTCCTCCACGTCGGGGGTCGAGCCGTCCGGGTAGGTGGCAGTGGCCAGGCCGGTCAGCACATCGTCGCGGGGCTCGCGCCGGCGGTCGATGACGTAGTCGGAGAAGAGACCGTAGAGGAATTCCAGCGGGCTGTGCGCCAGTGAGCCCTTGGTGCCCCCGACGCCGCCGCCCGAGTGGTCGCGGATGCCCTTGACGAACTTGTCGCGATCCTCCTCGGGCACGCCGAGCAAATCGGCGATGACCAGCAGCGTGAAGGGGCCGGCGAAGCCCTTGATCCAGTCGCCGCGGCCGGGCGCCAGGAACGTGTCGAGCACCTGGTCGGCGAGCACCCACATGGCGTCCTCGTTTTCCTTGAGGCGCTTCGGGGTGATCAGCCGCATGAGCAGCGAGCGGTGGTTGGTGTGGGTTGGGGGATCGAGGGTGGGCAGCTGGTCGCTGAACGGCAATTCGTCGCGGTGTTTCTCGATCAGCTCGGTGACGTCGTCACCCTCCAGCGGTACCGGGAAGCCGGGAAACGGGCCGGTGACGGAGACGCATGAGGACCACGTCTCGGCGTCGTTGAGCACCGCGCACGCCTCGTCCCAACCGGTGATCATCGTGACGCCGTGATGGCTCTCCCGCGTGACGGGGCACTGCCGGCGCAGCGCCTCGTAATAGGGGTACGGGTCTTCGATCAGCTCGCTGCCGCGGAAGAAGTCCAACTCGGAGAATTCGTTCGGCATCTCCCGCTCCTTGAATCTCGGCTAGCGAGAACGTGCCTCTCGCAGATGAGTATTACATTTCCACACGGCCTGGTTGGTCGTCAACGAGGGGTCGGCCGTCGCCGAGGGTGCGAGGGGGCGGTGTGCGGCGTTAGCTGGCGGGAACCAGATCCGCGGCGACCGATGGCCAGGCCAGCAGCCCGCTGCGGAAGGTCTCCACGTGACCGATCGAGCCGTGGCGCACCGCGGCGGCGGCCAGGGCCTGGGCTTTGAACGTGTGGGCGGCCATGCTCAACCGGTGCTGCACCAGGCCGACACTCTCGTCGAGCTCGGCCGGCCAGTTCTCCCCCCACAGCGTGACCTCGGTGACGCCGTGATCAAGGGCCTGCAACACCCCTTGCCGCACCCGCGGGTCGCAGCCGAACAAGTCCGCCGCCGCCGCCAGGGCCTGAGGACGAGGACGAGACTGCACCGCCGCCAACGCGTCTTCCAGATCGACCACACGCGCGCCAAGGATCTGCAGCGGCCGGTCGTCGGCGTGGTCGGCCAGGTCCGCCAGGAGCACGGTGACGTCCCACCCGGCCATCGCCCGGTCGAAAAGCCAGCCGCCGGCGAACCGCACCACGTCGACGACGGTGGCGGCGACCACGTCGAGCCGATATCTCATGTCCTCGCGACGCTCTTCTACGGGGCGAAGTCCCGCGCCAGAGTCTCGGCGTACTGCTTGAACACCTCGGTTAGCGGTATCGATGGATCGAGCAACCATGTGGTTTCCATTCCGTGGACGAAGGCGAGTATTTCCACTGCCTTGACGGCGGGGTCTACGTCTCTGCGGTACCGGCCGTCCGCCTGCCCGCGGCGGATCAGGTCGGCGACGATGTCGGTCGCGGCGCGATGCCGGGCCAGCATCCGGTCGTGTAGCGGAGCGTCGGGAAGGATGTTTTCGACCAGCAGCACGGTGAACGTTCCGACCAGCTCGGGTGCCCGGTTGAACCGATCGGCGACCTGGGCGATCTGGGCAAACAGATCCCCGGCCCGGTCGGCATGGAGGTCGTCGTCGAGATCCCGCGCGTCGAGGACGGCGTGCAGCAGCTGCTCCTTGGACTCGAAGTGATGGAGCAATCCTGCGGGGGTGACCCCGACCTCGCCGGCGATCTGGGCGAGAGTGGTGCTGCGCCAGCCATTGTGGGTGAGCAGCCGTTGAGCGACGTCGAGTATCCGCTGCTTGCGGTCCTCGCCTTTCGCGAGCAACGTGTCATATCGCCGTGCGTCGGGCACCGGACTCCTTGACCGATCGGCGGGCCGAACCAACCTAGTGAACACACAGTAGGTTAGTTTGCCCGCTGTGACAAGGGTCACCCGGGGGCGCCATTTCTCGGCCTGCGGCTGGGCCGCCGGACTACCGCACGAGCTCGACCAGGGTGGCGTTGGCGGTGCCGCCGCCCTCGCACATGGTCTGCAGCCCATAGCGAATCCCGTTGTCGCGCATGTGGTAAGCCATCCGCGTCATCAACACCGCACCGGAAGCGCCCAGCGGGTGCCCCAGCGCGATGGCACCACCGAGGGGGTTGACCCGTCCGGGGTCCGCCCCCGTTTCGGTGAGCCATGCCAGCGGCACCGGCGCGAAGGCCTCGTTCACCTCGAAGGCGCCCACTTCTGGGAGGCCTACGCCGGCCTTCTTCAGCACCTTCTCGGTCGCCGGGATGGGCCCGGTGAGCATCAGGACCGGATCCGCCCCGGTCACCGCCCCGGCCAGGTAGCGAACCAGCGGCGTCAGCCCCAACTCGACCGCCATCTCCGCCGTCGTCACCAGCAGCGCGGCCGCGCCGTCGGAGATCTGCGAGGAATTGCCCGCGTGGATCACCCCGTCTTCGGTGAAGGCCGGCTTGAGTCCGCTGAGTTTCTCGACCGTGGTCCCCCGCCGAATTCCCTCGTCGGCGGAAACGACCGTTTCGTCCTCGGTGAACACCGGCACGATCTGGTCGGTGAACGCGCCGGCGTCCTGGGCCGCGGCGGCCCGCTCGTGGGACTGGGCGGAGTACTCGTCGAGCCGGGTGCGGGAGAATCCCCACTTCTTGGCGATCATCTCGGCCGACAGGCCCTGGTTGAAGGAGAAGCCGTCATAGCGGGCGAGCACCTTCGGGCCGTACGGCATGCCGGTCGCCCTGGCCGAACCCAGCGGAACGCGGCTCATGACCTCAACACCGCCGGCGACGACGACGTCCTGCTGACCGGACATCACCGCCTGCACGGCGAAATCGAGCGCCTGCTGACTGGAGCCGCACGCCCGGTTGACGGTGGTCCCGGGGATGGTCTCGGGCCATCCGGCCGCCAGCACCGCGTAGCGGCCGATGTTGCTCGACTGGTCGCCCACCTGGGACACACATCCCCAGACCACGTCGTCGATGATCTGCGGGTCGACACCCGTGCGTTGCAGGAGTTCGTTGAGGACGACGGCGGACAGGTCGGCGGCGTGCATCCCGGACAGGCCGCCGTTGCGCTTCCCCACCGCTGTACGCACGGCTTCGACGATGACTGTTTCCCGCATATCCCTACTCCGCTTCCTTCTCCGATTTCGACAGCGCCCACCGGCCAGTAAACGACGGCTCCCGCCGCTCCGCGAAAGCGGCATACGCCGCGGCCGCGTCCGCCGTCGCGAAATTGCCCACACCAAGGCTCTGCTGAACGAGGGAGCCGACAGCACCTTGCGCGACGCGCTGGCCAACGAGGCCCGCGCTCAGGTGGGCAATTTCGCGACGGCGGACGCGGCCGCGGCGTATGCCGCTTTCGCGGAGCGGCGGGAGCCGTCGTTTACTGG
>NZ_LZII01000008.1:0-109038 GCF_001667425.1 Mycobacterium sp. 852002-51613_SCH5001154
GCATCGCCGACGCGATGGAACGCGCGGCCGCCGACCCCGACGTGAAGGTGGTGCGCCTCGGCGGTGCGGGCCGCGGCTTCTGTTCCGGTGCGGGCATCAGCGCCGACGACGTGTCGGACACCGGGGTCCCGCCGGACGAGATCGTGGTGGAGATAAACCGGTTGATCCGGGCGATCGCCGCGGTGCCGCACCCCGTGGTCGCCGTGGTCCAGGGGCCGGCGGCCGGCGTCGGTGTTTCCCTGGCGCTGGCTTGCGACGTGGTATTGGCTTCGGAGAGCGCCTTTTTCATGCTTGCGTTCACCAAGATCGGCCTGATGCCCGACGGCGGTGCGTCCGCATTGATTGCCGCGGCCGTCGGCCGCATCCGGGCGATGCACATGGCGCTGCTGCCCGAACGGCTGCCTGCCGCCGAGGCGCTGTCCTGGGGACTGGTCAGCGCGGTCTATCCGGCCGACGAATTCGAGGCTGAGGTGGACAAGGTGATCGCCAGGCTGTTGGCGGGGCCGGTCGCGGCGTTCGGCAAGACCAAGCTCGCCATCAACGCGGCCACGCTCCCCCAGTTGGATCCGGCTTTGCAGCGCGAGTACGAGGGACAGGCCGTGCTGCTGCGATCGCACGACTTCGTCGAGGGCGCAACCGCTTTCCAGCAGCGCCGCACGCCGGACTTCACCGACCGCTGAGCCTGTGGTGCTTACCGGCGGCCCAAGCTGGTAATCCTCCCCCGCGTCGGGTCCGAATAAGTCGAAGACGACGAACGGAGAACCCATGGCTGGACAGGTGCGGTGCCTGGTGACCGGGGCGACCGGCTACATCGGCGCCCGGCTGGTGCCGCGACTGCTCGACGAGGGCCACCAGGTGCGCGCCCTGGCGCGCAACCCCGCGAAGTTGGCGGACGTGCCGTGGCGGCAGCAGGCCGAGGTCGCGCGCGGCGACCTGGGCGACGTCGATTCGCTGGTCGCGGCGTTCGACGGGATCGACGTCGTCTACTACCTCGTTCATTCGATGGGCACGGCGAAGGATTTCGCCGACGAGGAGACGCGGGCGGTTCGCAACGTCGTTACCGCGGCCCGCCGCACCGGCGTGCGGCGCATCGTGTATCTGAGCGGGCTGCATCCCGAGGGTCGCAAGCTCTCGCCACACCTCGAGTCGCGGACGGCCGTCGGCGACGCGCTCATCGCCTCGGGCATTGAAACCATCGTGCTCCAGGCGGGCGTCGTCGTCGGCTCGGGATCGGCGTCGTTCGAAATGATCCGGCACCTCACCGACCGGCTGCCGGTGATGACCACCCCGAAGTGGGTGCACAACAAGATCCAGCCAATCGCGGTGCGCGACGTGCTGTATTACCTGGTCGCCGCGGCTACGGCGGCGGTGCCCTCTTCGCGGACCTGGGACATCGGCGGGCCCGACGTGTTGGAGTACGGCGACATGATGCGGACCTACGCCGAGGTCGCGGGGCTGGGCAAGCGCTATCTGATCGTGCTGCCGTTCTTGACGCCGACGATCGCCAGCCTCTGGGTCGGAACCGTGACACCGATCCCGCCCGGTCTGGCGCGCCCGCTGATCGAGTCGCTGGAGTGCGACGCGGTGATGCGCAACCACGAGGTCGACGGCGTCATCGAGCCCCCGCCGGCCGGGCTGACCAACTACCGCCGGGCCGTCGAGTTGGCACTCGACCGCGCGGCGCACGGCGTTCCGGAGCCCTCGTGGTCGTCGTTGCAAACCGAACCGGCCGAGGCGCTGCCCACCGACCCGGATTGGGCGGGCGAGATCGTCTACACCGACGAGCGCACCGAGGAAACCGCCGCTGAACCCGCCAACGTCTGGGCGGCGACGGAGGCGGCCGTGAACGCGCGGGCCGCCACCTGGAAGGTCGAGGAACGCGCGGCAGGTGCGCTGTTGCGGCTGCGCTCAACCAAGCGAGCGCCGGGACGGGAGTGGCTCGAGATTACGGTCACGCCGCACGACGGTCGCGGCAGTCGCTACACCCAGCGGTCCATCTTCCTGCCGAGGGGCATCCCGGGCCGGGTGTACTGGTTCTTCGTGCGGCGGTCCCATGCCGCCGCCATGCGCGCGCTGGCCCGCGAAGTGGTCGGTTCGGTCCGATAACGGCGTCAGACGCCGAACATCGGGGGCAGCACGAGCACCATGATCAGCCCCCACACCAAGTGGGTGAGCATCGGCGCCAGGACGCCCCCGGTCGCCCGGCGCTCGAACGCGCACACCGTGCCCAAGATGACCGCGGCGAAACCGAGCATGGGGTTGCCGCTGGCCAGCGTCGCGCAGGTGTAGAGGACGGTCGAAATCACGATGGGGTGGTAGCGGCCCAGGGCGGTGTAGAGCGCGCCGCGGAAGAACACTTCCTCGGCGACGCCGTTGACAAGCGTGATCGCCACGATCACCGGATACCACCCGTGGTGGGCGTATTCCAGTACGCGGGTTATCAACTCCGCCACTGGCGTGATCTCGCGAGCTATCAGTCCGCCGATGACGAACACGCCGCCCAGCAGCAGACCGATTGTCGTCCCGGTGATGACCGGCCTTTGATTGCGGCCGCGCCAGCAGATGCCGCCCAGATGCAGGGGGCCGGAGATGAACCCGCCGGCGAGCCACACCCCCGCTAGCGCCAGGGTCAGCCAGTAGAAGCTCGAATCCCCCGGATGGCGCCGTAGTGAAAACCCGAGTACCCCGGCGCCGACAACCACCGTGATGGCGACGATGACGCGCCGGCGTCGCACGACGGCCGGCGATTCGTGATGGGGCACAGCGACGTTGGTGAGTGCGCGCCACCACTCGGACAGCGTGCCTGTGTTGGACGGGGCGGTTGACTGACTCATGCGGGATGCACCTTCGGGGTCAGGGCGATCAGGAGATCAAGGCCGGTGCGAAGCGCTCCGGCGAGCGGACCGGGGACCATGCTCACCAGCCCCAGAGCCGGCCGCACGATGGGCGGGGTGACCCGCCGGGCAACGTGGCGGATGCGCCGCGCGTCACCACCGGCCCACGCGGGATCGGTGTCGGCGAGGTGATGGGGATCGGCCAGGGCGTTGACCGGGGACGGACGATTCGACTGATCGGCCAAGGCTAGGGCAATGGCATCGTCGACGCCGAGCAGGCCACCGGGCGGGTCCGGCACCCGATCGCGTACGTCGCCCTTCGACGCCACCATCGGGTGGTCCAGCGATTCGACCAGATCACCGGCCAACCCGGGCGGCACCGGCAGGGCGACGCCGGTGATCAGCGACGCCAGGCCCGTGTCGACCCTGCCGACCGACAACCCGGCGTGCCACCTGCCAGAGATGCGCGTATACGTCTTGAGCAACTCACGGTAGGACGTGGTGTCCGGGCCGCAGATGTCATACGCCCCGGCCGGCACCAGCTCGGGATCGGCGGCGGCGACGAGGTAATGCAGGACATCCCGGATCGAGATCGGGTCGATCGGGTTGTCCATCCAGCTCGGCATGGGAATGAGCGGAAAACGGTCGCCGACGTAGCGCATCATCTCGAACGAGGTCGAGCCGGCACCGATGATCATGGCCGCGCCCAGCCATACCAGCTCCGGGCCACCCGGGACCTTCAGGGCCTCGGCCACTTCGGCCCGGCTCGTCAGATGCTCGGACAACACCTCGCCGGCGGGCACGAATCCGCCCAGGTAGACGATCCGGCGCACACCGGCGTCCCGAGCCGCCGCGGCCAGGTTGGCGGCCGCGGCCTTATCGGCGTCGCGGAAGCCGGGCTGCCCGATGGCATGCACCAGGTAATACACCACGTCAACGGGTCCGGCGTCGGCGAAGGCGGCTCGGGTCGAAGCGGGATCCGCGGCGTCGAGAGTCACCGGTATGACTTCTCCGTGCCATCCGAACCGCCTGAGGCGCTCGGGGTCTCGGGTGGCGGCCAGGACCTGGTGCCGGTCCGCCAGCAGCGCCGTGACCAGCCGCGATCCGACATAGCCCGTGGCGCCGGTGACCAGGATCCGCATACCTTCCAACCTAGCCCGGCAACGATGAACGCAAACCTGGCGGGCACGGCGCGCTGATCGCGTACGTAACGGCACGGTGGCTTTCGGCCCGGGATTTTGCACTGGCATTACGCTCGCAAGGTTGAACCCGCGCGGCGGCGGCACCGTAGACCCGGTAGTCGTCAATAGATGGTGGAGACATGTATTACCTGCTGGTCCTGGCGGTCGGCATCGAGCGCGTCGTCGAGCTGGTGCTGTCCAAGCGGAACGCGCAGTGGTCGTTTGCCCAGGGCGCCAAGGAATTTGGCCGACCGCATTATCCGGTGATGGTGCTCATCCACACCGGGCTGCTGGTGGGCTGCATTCTCGAGCCGTGGGCGTTGCACCGGCCGTTCATCGCCTGGCTGGGCTGGCCGATGCTGGCGGTGGTGGCGTTCAGCCAGGGCCTGCGCTGGTGGTGCATCGCCACGCTGGGGCGGCGGTGGAATACCCGGGTGATCGTGCTGCCGCAGGCCCCGCTGGTGCGCCAGGGTCCCTACCGGTGGCTGCACCATCCGAACTATGTTGCAGTGGTGGCTGAGGGGTTGGCGCTGCCGTTGGTGCACACGGCGTGGCTGACCGCGGCCATTTTCACCCTGGCGAACGCGGCGCTGCTGAGGGTGCGGCTGCAGGTCGAGAACTCCGCGCTGGGCTACACGTGACCGACTACGACACCGACCTGTTGATCGTCGGCGGCGGCCCGGGCGGCCTGGCCACGGCGTTACATGCACGCCGCCAAGGACTTTCGGTGATCGTCGCCGAGCCGCGCGAGGGCCCCATCGACAAGGCGTGCGGCGAGGGACTGATGCCCGGCGGGCTGGCCGAGCTGACGTCCCTCGGGGTCGACCCGGTCGGCATGCCCTTTCATGGCATCGCTTACGTCAGCGAACACCGCCGGGCGCAGGCGCGGTTTCGCCACGGACCGGGCCGGGGGGTGCGGCGCACGACGCTGCACGCGGCGCTGGCGGCGCGCGCCAAAGAGCAAGACGCCGAATGGATTCGGGCGCGGGTGACCACCGTGCAGCAGGACGCCCACGGGGTGACGGCCGCCGGTGTGCGCGCGAAATGGTTGGTGGCGGCCGACGGACTGCATTCTCAGGTCAGGCGGTCCGTCGGAATCACGGCGACGGCGGGGACACCGCGGCGCTACGGCGTCCGTTGGCATTACCGGGTGCCGGCGTGGTCGGAATTCGTCGAAGTGCACTGGTCGCGCTGGGGCGAGGCATACGTGACCCCGGTGGAACCGGACCTCGTTGGTGTGGCGATCCTGTCGCGGGGCCGACCCGACCTCGCCTGGTTCCCGCGGCTGGCCGGGCAGTTACGGGGCGCCGGCCGCGGCGAGGCGCGTGGGTGCGGGCCGTTGCGGCAGGTGGTCTCCCGCCGGGTCGCCGGACGGGTGCTCCTGGTCGGGGACGCGGCGGGGTACGAGGACGCGCTGACCGGCGAGGGCATCAGCCTTGCGGTCAAGCAAGCGGCAGCGGCGGTCGCGGCCATCGTCGACGAGACTCCGTTGTCGTATGAGCTTGCGTGGCAACGGATTACCCGAAGCTACCGGTTACTTACCCGCGGCCTGGTGTTGGCCAGCACCCCACCGCTTGCGCGCCGTGCCATCGTGCCGGCGTGCACGCTGCTGCCCGGCGCGTTCCAGCGCGGGGTGAACGTCCTCGCGACCTGATCCCGATGGTGGCGACCCGTTTCGCCCGGCTCGGCCGATAGTGGCGGCCCGCTGCGCCCGGCTTCGCCGCGCTTGCGACCGCCACGGCCGCCCTCGCGACCTGAGCTAGCGCGCCTTCCAGACCGGCTCGCGCTTCTCGGCGAAAGCGAGCGGCCCCTCCTTGGCGTCTTCGGAGCGCAGCAGGACGCCCATCTCATTCATGGTGCGCTGCCAACCCGCTTCCTCGTCGGTGACGACCCCGTCGTCGACGCCGTAGGCGATGCGCTTGCTGGCCTGCACCGACAGCGGCGCGTTGACGGTCACCCGGGCGGCCAGGGCCAACGCGGCTTCCAGCACCGTGCCCTCCTGGACCACCTGGTTGATCAGACCCCATTCGAAGGCGTCGGAGGCGGTGATCGGCTCGCCGGTCAGCAGCAGCTCCATTCCCACCTTGCGCGGCAGCTGCTGCACGATCCGGAACACGCCGCCCGCGGCGGCAATCAGCCCGCGTTTCACCTCCGGCAGGCCGAACTTGGCCCGCTCGTCTGCCACCACCAGGTCGCTGGCCAGGGCCAGCTCGGTGCCGCCACCCAGGGCGGTGCCGTTGACCGCCGCGATGGTGGGCTTGTCGATGAAGTGGTGCACGTAACCCGCGAAGCCCCACTCGCCGTGCTCGGGGTGATACAGGTTCTCCCGGCGCGAGATCGCCTTGAGATCGGCGCCGGCGCAAAACGACTTGTCGCCGGCGCCGGTGATCACCACGGCCCGCACCTCGGGGTCGTGTTGCGCCGCGTCGAGCGCGTCCCCGACGCCGATGCTGACGGCACCGTTGACCGCGTTGCGGGCCTCGGGCCGGTTGATGGTGATCACCATGACGTTGCCGCGTCGTTCGACCAGCACCGCCGGCTGGTCGGTGGCAGCGTCCGTCACAACAGCTCCACGATGGTGGCGTTGGCCTGGCCACCACCTTCGCACATCGTCTGCAGGCCGTAGCGAATTCCCTTGTCCCGCATGTGATACAGCAGCGTGGTCATCAGCCGCGCACCGGATCCGCCGAGCGGGTGGCCCAGCGCGATGGCGCCGCCATTCGGGTTGAGCTTCTTCTCGTCGGCGCCAATGTCTTTCAGCCACGCCAGCGGGACGGGGGCGAACGCCTCGTTCACCTCGTATGCCCCGATGTCGCCGATGGAGAGGCCAGACTTCTTCAGCGCCTTCTGGGTCGCCGGGATGGGCGCCGTCAGCATGATCACCGGGTCGGCGCCAGCCAGTACCGCGGTGTGCACCTTGGCGATCGGCGTGAGGCCGAGTTCCTTGGCCTTCTCGGCCGACATGAACAGCAGGGCGGCCGAACCGTCGGTGATCTGCGAGGAGTTGCCGGCGTGGATCACGCCGTCTTCCTTGAACGCCGGCTTCAGCGACGCCATCTTCTCCATCGGGGTGCCGCGGCGGATGCCCTCGTCCTTGAGGACGACGTTGCCATCCTGATCCTTGATGCCGACGATCTGGTCGTCGAACGCACCGGAATCCTGTGCGGCCGCGGCCTTTTCGTGTGATCCCAGCGAGAATTCGTCGAGCGCGGTGCGGTCGAAGCCCCACTGCTCGGCGATCATTTCGGCACCGAGGCCCTGGTTGGGCGTCTTGTGGTAGCGGTCCTTGAAGGCCTGCGGGTAGGGGTTGCCGCCACCGGCCAGCGACGAGCCCATCGGGGTCCGCGACATCGACTCGACACCGCCGGCGACGACGACGTCGTAGTGTCCGGCGACCACGCCCGCCGCGGCGAAGTGGATGGACTGCTGGCTCGACCCGCATTGGCGGTCGACGGTCACGCCCGGCACGGTCTCGGGCCAACCGGCGGCCAGCAGCGCGGTGCGGCCGATGTCGAGGGCCTGCTCACCGGCCTGCATGACGCAGCCCCAGATGACGTCGTCGACGATTCCCGGGTCGATACCGGCCTTCTCGACCAGCCCGTTGAGGACCTGCGCGGACAGGTCGGCCGGGTGCACCCCCGACAGGCCTCCGTTGCGCTTCCCGAGCGGTGAGCGGACGGCCTCGACGATGACGGCTTCAGCCATGGTTGTGTCTCCTTTGACGCTAGGACCTCAGGTATTGGTGAGTCTTTTCGTCGATTGTCAACCAACGCGTTGGGAGGGCGCGGGGCGGGGTGGGTTTGGCGGTCTTCCGGTGCCAGCTCTTCGGCGGTGCATATCGCGACGGTCACGTTCAGTTCATGTTTCCGGGGACGTCGGCGTCGTAGGGTGCCCCGATGTGAGCACCCCTTCACCCGGCCCCGGTTGGTGGCTGGCATCGGATGGCGAGTGGTATCCCCAGCAATGGGAAAGCACCTTCGTTGCGTACACGAACGAATCCCTGCAAGCGGTGCTGGAGGAGGCGAACCGACTAACGCAGGCCTACGGAGAACAGGGCTGGGAGATCGTCGGGTCGTCGGTACAACGCACCCAGGTTGCCCACGGCTTCAAGGACTATGACAAAGGCGGAGAGCACTATTTCGAGTGGAGCATCGTCTGCACCTTGAAACGGCCTGTCGCGCCCGCCTGACTCCCGCCGAGATTGCCGCCATGGTCGCGGTCGAGCGAAAACCACAGCCATGACGGCAATCTCGCCGAACGGTGGCCCTTCTCAGCCGGCGGGATAGCCGACCGATTTGATCTCCGTGTACTGGTCGAACCCGGCGACGCCGTTCTGGCGTCCCACCCCGCTGTACTTGTAGCCACCGAACGGGGTGTCGGCGCCATACGGCGCGCCGCCGTTAACGCCCATGAAGCCGGCCCGAATCCGGCGAGCCACCGCCAGCGAGCGCTCCAGCGAGCCCGACATCACGTTGCCCGCCAGCCCGTACTTGCTGTCGTTGGCGATCCGGATCGCGTCCTCCTCGTCGTCGAACGGGATGACCGCCAGCACCGGACCGAAGATCTCCTCCTGGGCGATAGTCATCGAGTTGTCGACGTCGGTGAAAAGCGTTGGCCGAACGAAGAATCCCTTGTCGAACCCGGTGGGCGCGTCGGGTCCGCCGACCAGCGCGGTGGCGCCCTCCTCGACGCCCTTCCGGATGTAGCCCATCACGCGGTTGCGCTGCACCTCCGAAATCACCGGCCCGCACAGCGTTCCGGGATCCTGCGGGTCACCACACGTGACGTTCTCGTAGATGCTCTTCAGGATCTCCACACCCTCGTCGTAGCGCGAGCGCGGCAACAGCATCCGGGTGGGATTCGCGCAGCCCTGCCCGGCGTGCATGCACGGCGCGATGCCGATTGCGCACGCCATACCGAAATCGGCGTCCTCCAAGACGATCGTGGCCGACTTACCGCCGAGCTCCAGGAAAAGCCGCTTCATGGTGGCCGCGCCCTTTTCCATGATCCGCTGCCCGACCGTGGTCGACCCGGTGAACGAGATCAGGTCCACCTTCGGCGACAGCGTGAGCTCCTCGCCCACAAAGTGGTCCGACGCGGTGACGACGTTCACGACGCCCGCAGGGATGTCGGTCTTCTCGGCGATCAGCCGGCCCAGCCGGGTGGCGTTGAACGGGGTGTTCGGCGCGGGCTTGAGCACCACGGTGTTGCCGGTGCCGAGCGCCTGGCCGAGCTTGTTGAGGGTGACCTCGAAGGGGAAGTTCCACGGCACGATGGCGCCGACCACGCCCACCGGTTCGCGCCAGACCTTGCGGGTGGTCAGCGTGCCGGTCAGGCTGATCACCTTGTCACCCAGGTCGGTCTCCCAGGCGTACTCGTCGATCAGCCTGGCTGGGTACTTCAAGCCGTCTTCCAGTGGGGCGTCCAGCTGCGGGCCGAACGTGATTGCCCGGGGCGAGCCCACCTCCAGGATGAGCTCCTCGCGCAGCTCTTCCTTTTCCGATTCGATCGCCTCGTGCAGCTGCAATAGGCAGCGCTTCCGCAGCTCCCGGTTGGTCGACCAGTCGCTCTCGTCGAAGGCGCGCCGGGCGGCGTCGATGGCCCGGAGCATGTCCTCCTTGGATGCGTCGGCGACCTCCCCGAGCGGCTCCTCGGTCGCCGGGTTGATGTTCGTGAAGGTGCCGGCCTGCCCGTCGACGAGCTTGCCGTCGATCATCATCTTCGGCTCGAAACGAACCTTTACAGCCTCAGTCATATCTGTCACTCTCTTTTGAATCGCGGAGGGGCTATGGAGAGCCTTACCGGAAACTAGCCGATTGGCAAGGCGCAACCTTTTCGGGGCTGGTTATTGAGGGTCGAACAGCACCGGTACCGACGTCGGCGAGCGGAAAACCTGCCCGCGGATATGCGGGTCGTCCGCGTCGGGATCAAGCCGCAGGTTCGGTAGCCGGTCGAGCAAAAGATTGATGGCGGTGCGCATTTCCAGCCGGGCCAGGTGCATGCCGAGGCAGACGTGCACGCCGTGCCCCCAGCCCAGGTGCGCCCTGGCTTGCCGGAAGATGTCGAACGTGTCCGGATCGGGGTAGCGGTCTTCCTGCCGGTTGGCGGATCCCAGCATCGGCATCACCGTCGAGCCTGCGGGTATCGGAACCCCGCCGAGTTCGGTGTCTCGGGTGGCCACCCGGGTGATGGTCAGCAGGGGCGGTTCCCACCGCACGCCCTCCTCGATGGCTTGCGGCAGCAGCGACCGGTCCGCGCGGATGGCAGCGAGCTGCGCGGGATCGGACAGCAGCGCGAGCAGCAGGTTGCCCAGGGACCGGTAGGTCGTTTCCACCCCGGCGGGCAACAGCAGGCGGAGGAACGAGTAGATCTCCTCGTCTGCGAGCTTCTCCCCGTCGATCTCCGCCTCGGCCAGCGCGCTGATCAGATCGTCCTTGGGCTCGGCGCGGCGGGATGCGAGGATCGGCGCGAAGTAGTCGCACAGCGCGGCCGACGCGGCAAGACCGCGTTCGGGATTCAGGATCCAGCTCAACAACGAGATGGACCACCGCTGGAACTGGGGATAGTCCTCCTCCGGCAGGCCCAGCAGGCCCGCGATGATCTGACTCGGATAGTCGAAGGTGAATTCCTTGACCAGATCGGCCTTGCCGTTCGCGGCGAACTTGTCGATCAGGCTATTGCCCACCCGCCCGACCAGCTCGTCTTGCCAGCGGGCCAATGCCTTCTGCGAAAACGCCTTTGACACCAGTGACCGCAACCGTCCGTGCACCGGTTCATCCATGCCCAGCATCACCCGCTCTCCCAACACGGGGCCGAACGCGGCGACGACGGCCGCCGACGAGAAGGTCTCGTTGTCGCGCAGCATCTGCTGGGCATCCTCGTGGCGGTAGACGATGAAGACCGGCTTGGATTCCTCGTGCGGCATCCCGGAGACATCCAACCGTTGAATGGGCTCCTCGCGGCGCAGCCGCGCCAGTTCGGTGTACGGGTCGCGCACATCGCCGGAGACCGCATCGTCGAAGGCGCCGAAGTCCTCCAGGTCGTCGAAAAGCTGTTCCATAATTCCCCTCAGCCCCCTTGCCTTCCCTTGCGTTTCGCCGCCAGCGCGGCCAAGCGCTGCAGTAGCGGCTGCGGCAGGACACGTGCCGCGAACACCATCGCCTTCTGACCGCCGGTCAACGGCCACGCCCCGTCCCGCATCGACCCCTGTCTCGGTATGCCCAGCACGATCCGTGACATGTGGTGCATGCCCGAGGCCGGCAGGATCCTGTTGGCGACCAGCAGCATTGCGGCATCGGGGCCGATACCGCGGCGGCGGAACGGCTCCCGGTCATTGAGCGCCTTGAGCAGGCCGTCGGTGAACCGCTCGGGTGGCCGGGCCAATTTCATCGCAGCCCTGCCCCGGCTGTCCATGGTGTTGTGCAGCCGGGCGTACGGGCCGCCGAAGTCGCGATTGTCGATCGTCCCCGCGTCGGTGATGATCTCGGTGTCGTACATGCCGGCCACCAGGACGGTGACACCCAGGCCGAAGGGCGCGATCTCGCACCCCATCGACTCACCCCACCGCTCCAGCGCCCCCTTGGCCACCGAGTACGGCGCGGTGCCCGGCTGACCGCGCACCCCGGCCGCACTGGATACCAGAACAATGCGACCCTCGCCCGCCGCCCGCATCGACGGCAGCAGAGCCTGGGTGAGCGCGACGGGGCCCAAGACACTGGTGGCAAACATGTTCTGCCACAGCGCCATATCGGTCTCTTCCACCATGCCGGCGGCGGAGATCCCGGCGTTGTGCACGATCGCGTAGGGCGCGCCGACGGCTTCCTCGATGGCCTTGGCCGCCGCGGAGACCGACGCGGGATCCAGCAGGTCGAGCTGCACGCCGATCAGCCGGTCGTCGTCCTGGGCGGCCCCCTCGGCGTCCTGAACAGCGTCCCGCAGCAGCGGCAGCGCGCGATCGGGCGTCCGCATCGCCGCGACCACGCGCCAGCCTTCGCGGTGCAGGCGCACGGCCGAGGCGAATCCCAGTCCGCGGGACGCACCGGTGATGACGACGGTGCGCGGCTCAGCCATGCGCGCTCGGGGTTGCGCAGGCACCTTCACCCGGCGGCGGCGGATCGACATGGGGCCGCCCATGAGGTTCCCCGCTTGCCCAGGTCGACCAGATGCCGACCGAGTAGGGACCCTGCGCGCCGGCTTTCTCGTAATAACCTTGCGGGTCATATACTTTCGCCTCTGGGTAAGGCCACGGGCACGCGACGGAGGTCGCCGCATGGCTGACCTTGATGGCCCAGAACCACGCCCCGTAGGCGAAGTAGGACACGTTGATGATGGCGAACATCACCAGGAACGTGCCGAGCACCGGGCGCGTCGGGAAGATCCTTGCCTTCGCGGCCAGCTTCTCGGCCACCGATTTGCCGGTGTCGTCGCGGTAACAAAGTATCGCCGCGGGGACCATCACGAAGGTCACCGAGAACGATTCCCAGATCAGCGGGAACTGGAACGTCGTGCCGGTGAACACCGAGCCCCACGGAATCACCTGGGAGTAGATGTACATGCCCATGTGGACGAGCTGGATCTCCAGCCAGGCATCGAAGACGAAGCCGATCGCACAGGTGAGCAGTCCCAGGCTGACCAGCGGGTGCCGCGACACGAACGCCGTCGGGCCGTACTTGGCCTGCAACTTGCGCAGAATCCAGATCGCCGGAAAGTAGGGTCCGAAATAGAAAGTGACGTAACCGAATACGACGAACGGCTCGACGGTCGGCGACAGCGACACCAGCGGCCAGGACTCCGGCCAGTGGATGAGGTCGGGGTTGTACACCGCGAACGGGGACCAGTTCATGATCGGGTCCTGCCACACGATCAGCGTGGTGCACAGGAACATCAGCATCACCGGGCTGCCCGGGTTGCGGCGCCAGCCCCTGATGAACACCACCAACAGGACGAGCAGCATGATGAGGGTCGAGATGTGCAGGAAGGTGATGTAGTCCAGGCCGAAGATGAATTTCACCGGGCGGGGACGGCCTTGCACATTCGGGTTGGCGACACGGGGATCGAGGGCCACGCGGCAGTTCGCGATGAAGAAGATCGCGAAGGCGGCGAGGGCGGCGCCGGCGATCCAACCGCCCCAGCCGCGCTTTTCCGAGCGCTGTGAAGACGCCGGTTTCTGTTGTGCGGCAGGCGGTACCGATTGATCGGTGCTCATGACAGCCTTACTCTCCGAAGCGATCGACGAGATGCGAGTTGGTGCCGTCGGAATCCAGAGTTCGGGCCACCAGGTACCCCGCGCCCATCCACGCGCGGCGGGTCCATTTTCCGAAGGAGACACGGGTGCCGGGGGCGCCCGACGCGGCGGGCATCATCTTCACCCGCTCCAACGCCTCCTTGACGCCGCGCGGACTCAGCGGGTGCGCATCGGCGAACGCGCGGACCAGAGTCGCCGCGACGTCGTGGTTGACCACCGACACGCAATATTCGGGACGGCTCCCCTCATACTTCTGCGCATACCGGTCGAGGAACTCCTGGCCGAGCCGATTCTCCTCGTCGTACTGGTCGACCCCGACCCACCCCATGAACGCGTTCCACATGATGGGATTCACCCAGGCGTTCTGGAAAGCCGTGGTGGTGAAACGCGGCGGGTCCCAGTTGACGGCTTCCAGCGCGGGGTTGATGAACACGATGCCGAAGCCGAAGCCCAGATGCACGATCGCCTCGGACTTGGCTTCGTGCAGCGTGCGGACGGCGTCGTTGATGTCTTGCGCGGTTTGGGCGATCGCCGCTTCCGCGACAATGCGAATCCCGTTGCGGCGGCATGCGCTTCGCAGGTTCTTCAGGTAGCTTTCGCCGATCAGGTTCTGCTCCACGAGAACTCCGATCTCGGAGAGTCCTCGTTTGGCGACGAGGTCGGCGATGAAGATCGGCTCGTCGGTCATCGAGCCCTGCGGGAAGGCGAAGGTCCATTCGCCCAGCCAGTCGTCGGTGCCGGTGACGCTGATCGCCGGTACCTTGAACCGCTCCTCGATGGCCTCGCGGGTCGGCACGCAGTTGTCGGTGATGTGCGGCCCGAACACCACCAGGCAGCCCTCGTCGACAAGCTCGCCGAAAGCGTCGATCACCGCCTTGACCGAACCTTTAGGTAAACCCTCGACCTCGCGGTAGATCATCTGCACGGGGCGATCGATCAGGCCCTGTTCGACGGCTTCTTCGAAGACGAGGTCGAAGCACCGCGTGAAACTCGCCATCAGTTCTTCCGGGAACCCCGGCGGCAGCCTGAAGTCCATCAGGTAGCCGACCTTGATCGGTTCAGCGCTGCTTTCGTAAGACATCCAGCCTCCCGGTGACTAGCTCACTGCCGCAATTCATTTCGCCGCCCCGCCCAGATAGATCTCGATCATCTCGCCCAGGGCCCTGCCCACCGCCACGTCGTCGGTGAGCGGTCCCGCGATCGCGGCGCGAGCCGCCTCGCGCATCGTCAGCCCTTCCGCGACAAGCCGGCCCGCCGCGATCAGCACCCGGGTCGACGCCACCTCGCGCAGTCCGCCGGTTTCCAGCCGCCGGATGGCCTGTCCGAACCGCACCAGCTCGGCGGCGGTGGCAGCGTCCACGCCTGCCTCGTGCGCAACGATGCCCTCTTCGACATCGGCTGCGGGGAAATCGAATTCGATCGCTACCATCCGCTGCCGGGTGGAATCCTTGAGGTCCTTCAGCACGCTTTGGTAGCCGGGGTTGTAGGACACCACAAGGCCGAATCCAGCCGCCGCGTCCAGCGTGACCCCGAGCCGCTCGATCGGCAGCTGCCGCCGGTGGTCGGCGAGCGGATGGAGCACCACGGTGGTGTCCTGCCGCGCTTCCACCACCTCGTCGAGATAGCAGATTGCGCCCTCGCGCACCGCCCGGGTCAGCGGGCCGTCCACCCACACCGTCTCGTCGCCCTGCAGCAGATACCGGCCGACGAGATCCGCGGTGGTGAGGTCGTCATGGCAGGCGACGGTGATCAGCGGCCGCCCGAGGTCGTGGGCCATCGCCTCGACGAATCGGGTTTTGCCGCAACCCGTCGGGCCCTTCAGGACGACGGCCAGCCCCTGGCGGTGCGCCGCCTTGAAAATGGCTTCCTCACCGCCGATCGCCTTGTAGTAGGGCCGCGCCCCCTCGGCCTCGGGGATCGCGCCGTTGCGGTACGCAACCCCGGACTCGTTGGCCATGGCTTCCCTTCTGCTACCGACGGTGAAGTGAGCCTAGCGCGGAACAGATGTTTGTTTCAAGTTCTCTGAAGAGCACGTTTAAGTTCGACAATGCAATTCGGTGGCGCGTCATGACACCCTGCGGCGGACCTCGGCCGAACGCAGCGCGGACCGGAACAGCGGCCCGATCACGCCGGCGAGTTGGTCCGGACGCGCGATGGTGGCATGCGCGGCGCTACCGAAGACCCGGCGCAGTGACGCCACGTCGGTGCCCGCGCCAACGGTCAGGCAGACGCAGCCGGTGCCGCGATGGCGGGCCTCGCTCAAGGCGCGGCGCGCGTCGGCGGCGCCGTAGGCCCGCTCGTACCCGTGGTCGTAGGCGAGCCCGTCGGAAAGCACCACCAACAGCCGCCGCGACGTGCCACCGCGCGCCTCCAGCACCGCCGACCCGTGCCGGATGGCCGCGCCGAGGCGTGAGTACGCGCCGGGTTCAAGGCTGTTTAGCCGTTTCATGACTCGCGTGTCGAGGTGGTCGTCGAACCGCTTGACCGGCACCACGCTCACCGCGCGGCGACCCTGCGAGTAATAGGCGTAGAGCGCAACCCGGTCGCCCAGGTCGTGGAGCGCGACGGTGAGATTGGCGGCCACCGCGCGCTGCTGCTGATGCACCGTCCGCCCCACCGTGCCGGGCTCCGCCGCCGATCCGGACACGTCGAGCAGGAGCAGCACCGACAGATCCCGCCTGCGGCGGAGGCTGTCCAGGTACACCGCCTCGTCGGGCACCGACCCCGCCAGCACCTCGACCCGGGCCTCGACCGCCGCGTCGATGTCGATGTCGTCGCCCTGCGACTGCCGATGGCGGCGGTGCAGGCCCATCCCGAGCCGGGACAGTGGGCGGCGCACGCTGATGGCGGCCTCGATCGCGTGCGTCGCCGATCGTTTGATCTCCGCCTCGACCTCGCGCACCGTGCACCACGCCCGCCGGTACTTCCCCCGCGAGACGTCCCATTCCGGATACGTGAAGCCGTCCGTGGGCTTCGGCTGGTCTTCGCCGCGCTCGCTCGACGTGGCGGCCAGCGACGTCACCGCATGCAACCCGCGCCTGGCCGAGTCGGTCCGATGTGTCGGGGTGTCCGCGCCGGGCGGTCCGCCGCCGCCACCGGTCTTGCGCGCCGAGGACAGCATCTTCTTCAGCCACTTGCCGATGAAACCGCCGCCACCCACCGGGCTGGTGAACATGTCCGGATCGTCGGAGTCGTCGGTCTCGCCGTCGCCGAGTTCTTCCAGAGCCATCGGACCTCGGTTCGTGGGCACGTGTCCGGGTTTTTCGCCTTCCCGTTGTTCGGCCGCCCGGTCGGAAGCGGCCAATACCTTCGCCGCCCGGATGACGCCGAATTCCCTTGGCGGATCGTCGATCACAGTCCGTCGCTCGGCGATCCGCAGCGAAGCGGCGGGCGAATCGCTGCGACGCGCGATGTCGCGATCGCCCCGCGCTGCCAGGATGCCCGGCAGCAGGTGGCCATTCGCGACCAGTGCGCGGTGTCCCTCCACCGCCAGGTAGCGCCTGGCCAGCCGAGGGTGGCGGAGCAGCGGGCGCACCACGTCCGGGTCCAGGCTGCCGGCAGCGATCAAGGAGGCTTGCACGGCGACGGCTTCGAGCCCCCCGCGAGCGCTCGCCCCGGCGTCGACGTGAATCGTCTGGCCGTCGGTCCAGGAAAGTTCACCCGGCGGCAGCTCGGCCACCGCGACGGCTCGGCCAGCCAGCGCGGAGGCGAGCATGCCGAGGCCCGGCAGCCGGTCACCACGAACGTCGGTGGACACGCGCAATCTCCGAACAGGTTGGACTTCGTTGACCAAATATCTGTTCCACCGTAAAGTCCGGTGCCACCGCAGTCAATCGGGACGACGACGCATTCGGGCAAGGAGCACATGGTGATTGACTTCACCGGCCAGGTCGCCGTGGTCACCGGCGCCGGCCGCGGGCTGGGGCGGCTATACGCGTTGGACCTCGCGCGCCGGGGCGCCGGTGTGGTGGTCAACGACGTCGGCGGCTCGATGCGCGGCGAGGGCAGGGACTCCGGCGTCGCCGACGACGTGGTCGACGAGATCAGGAAGGACGGCGGCACCGCCATCGCCTCCTACGATTCGGTCGACAGCCCGGCCGGCGGCCGGGCGATCATCGACGCGGCCATGGGGTCGTTCGGGCGGCTGGACGCGGTGATCAGCAACGCCGGCATCTTCGGCAGTGTGCCGTTCGAGGACCTCTCGCCTGACGACTGGGCTCGAATGCTGCGCGTGCATCTCGACGGCGGCTTTTACCTGTCGCAACCCGCGTACCGCGTGATGAAGAACAACGGGGGCGGGCGGTTCGTGTTCATCTCGTCGTCCGCCGGGATCTTCGGTCAGCCGATGGAGGCCCACTACGCCGCGGCGAAGGCCGGCCTGGTCGGGTTGACGAACGTGATCGCGATCGAGGGCCAGGCGCACGGCATCGTCGCCAATTCCGTTATGCCGACCGGCTTCTCGCGGATGGTCACCGAGACCGTCGGCGACGAGAAGTTCCTCGCCGAATCCGGCTTCATGCAGGCCATCAGGCCCGAGCTCGTGGTTCCGCTGGTGACCTTCCTCGCCAGCAGCGCCTGCACGTTCACCCACCGAAACTATTCGGCGGCCGCCGGCCGCTACGCGCGGGTGTTCGTCGGCCTGAGCGAAGGGTGGCTCGCGGACGCCGGCAGCCAACCGACGGCCGAAGACATCCAGACACATCTCGAGGAAATCTCGTCGACGGAAAGGTTCATCGTGCCCACGTCGATCGTGGACGAGGTGCTGGAAGTCTGTGAGCGACGCGGCGTCAGCGCGATGCCGGGCAACGCCGAGGTCGCCTTCCCCGAACATTGACCAAAGATCTGCCCAACCGTAAAGTCCGGCTTGGTCGCAGTTGAAGGGTTTAAGACAAGCAAACGTGGACTTCTCATACCCGGCGGAAGTCGAACAGTTCCGCATCGAGCTGCGCGACTGGCTGTCGCAGAACCTGACCGATGAGCTGGTGGCCGCTCGTCGACCCGCCGGACGCGATGACGCCGCCATCGAGATGTTGCGCGCGTGGAGCGCGACGATGGCCGACGCGGGCTGGGCCGCGGTGTCTTGGCCCCGCGAATACGGCGGCCGCGGCGCAACGGTTCTCGAGCAACTGGTCTACACCGAGGAGACCACGCGCGCTCGAGCCCCGATGCCGCTCAACGTCATCGGGCTGAACAACATCGCGCCCGCGATCATGCAGTACGGCACCGAAGAGCAGAAGCTCACAATGCTCCCCCGCATGATGCGCGCCGACGACATCTGGTGCCAAGGGATGTCGGAACCCGAAGCGGGGTCCGATCTCGCGGCACTGCGCACCCGCGCGGTGCGTGACGGTGACGACTTCGTCGTCAACGGCCAAAAGATCTGGACCTCGCTGGGACATCGGGCGGACTGGTGCCAGCTGTACGTGCGCACCGATCCCGAGGCGCCTAAGCACAAGGGCATTTCCTGTCTGATTGTCGACATGACGCTGCCGGGCATCGACGTCCGCCCGCTGGTGACTCTCAACGGCGAGACCGATTTCGCCGAGGTCTTCTTCCACGATGTGCGGGTCCCGGCGGACGCGCTCCTCGGACCGCTGAACGCGGGCTGGCAGGTGGCCACGACGACGCTCAGCCACGAGCGCGCCGGGGCCGCACGGCTGTACGCCGAGATGCAGGTGCGGCTGGAAGAACTGGTCGACGACATCGCCGCGCACACCGCAGCTCTCCAAGACCCGGTGACGCTGCGGCGCCTCGGCGAAATCGCGCTCCGCATCAAGTATCTCGAAGTCTTGTGTCAGCGGTCGATCTCGGCGACGCTGCACGGCGGCTCTGAAACTACGGCGTTCGCCTCGGCAAGCCTCGCCAAGACCGTGTGGGGAGAGATCGGGCAGGACATGGCCGCCCTGGCGTTTGACGTGCTGGGCACCCACGGTGCCGGTGCGCCGTGGGCAAACTACCGTCTGACGTCGCGCTCGTTGACCATCGCGGGCGGCACGACCCAGATCAACAAGAACATCACCGCGCAGCGGGTACTCGGGTTGCCGCGCAAATGAACCTCGAATTCACCGACGAGCAGGTCGCACTGCGCGACACCACCCGGCGCTTTCTGGCCGAAAAGGCCCCTATCTCGGGGCACGTGCGCCCGCTGCTCGACGATCCGATTGGCACCAATGAGGCGGTGTGGCTCGGCCTTGCCGATCTCGGGACCACCGGCCTGCTGGTGCCGGAGGATTACGGCGGCGCCGGGATGACGATGGTCGAGGCCGGCATCGTGGCCGAAGAGCTGGGCGCCGCCCTGCATCCGGGGCCGTGGCTCTCGACCGCGGTCGCCGCCGCGCGGACGCTGACGCGGTCCGGCGCGACCGACAATGCGGCCGGGCTGTTGAGCGGGATCGCCGATGGGACCACGGTCGCCACTGTCTGCTTCCCGGATGCCGAGGTTGCCGCGAGCCCACGGGGCCCCGACGTCGAGTTGCGGGGGGAGATCGCGTGCGTGCCCGACGCCGCCGCCGCGGACGTGTTGTTGGCCCTCGCCGAGGATGAAGGCGGTCCAGGGCTTTTCGTGGTCCGGGCCGACGCGCCGGGCGTGTCGATCGCGCCCGAGCGCGGTATCGACCAGACCCGCAAGCAGTTCCGTGTCACGTTCGAGGCGGCGCCCGCACACCGACTGACCGCGGCGTCTCCCGATGACATTGCGGCGGTGCTCGACGACATGCTGATCGCTACTGCCGCGGACGCTCTCGGCGCCGCACGCGCGGTCATGCATATCGCCGTCGAATATGCCAAAACCCGAACGCAATTCGGTCAGCCGATCGGCTCGTTCCAGGCGGTCCAGCATCTGTGCGTCGACATGTTCGAGACCGTCGAGTTGGCCCGGAGCGGGGTGATCCACGCCCTGTGGGCCGCCGACAACGCCGACCCCGACGAGCGGCATCTTGCCGCGCTGCGCGCAAAGGCGTTCGCCGGGCGGCTGGCCACCGTGGGTGATACGGCCATCCAGGTGTTCGGCGGGATCGGCTACACCTGGGAACACGACGCGCACCTGTACCTCAAGCGACTGCTGAGCTGGAGCGCGTGCCTCGGCAATCCCGACCACTACCTCACCGAACTCGGTGCGCGCCTTGCGAAGAGAGACCGGCCGTGATGGACATCGAGTACCTGCTCACCGCCACCCGCTCGGCGCGCAAGACGCTCGACCTGGACGCCCCGGTCGACATGGTGGACATCCGGGAGTGCCTGCGCATCGGTTTGCAGGCGGCCAACGGCTCCAATCAGCAGTCCTGGCGCTGGCTGGCGGTCACCGACCCGGCATTGCGCACCCAGATCGCCGAGCTGTACCGCGAGGCCTACCTGCTGCGCGTCGGTGGCCGGATGATCGCCGACCTGGTGCCGGCCGAAACGCCGGAAGGCCGGATCATGTCGTCGACGGAGTGGCTGGTCGAGAACATGCCGAGGGTGCCGATGTTGGTGATTCCTTGCTATCAGCCATACCTGCCGCGCATCGAGGGCGACGAATCGTTCCATCAGGCGACCCTGTACGGGTCGATCTTCCCCGCGGTGTGGAATCTTCAATTGGCGCTGCACACCCGGGGATATGGGACCTGCATCACCACGCTGCATTTGCATCGCGAGGAGGAGGTGCGCCGGCTGCTCGGGATTCCCGAAACCTATGTCCAGGGCTGTCTACTCCCGGTGGGCCGGCTTCGCGCCGGTCACACGTTCCGGCCCGCCCGGCGACGGCCGCTCGACGAGGTGATAGCACGCGACCGCTGGGACGGGCCCGCGCTCTAGAATGGGATCCGTCACCGCTGCTACGCAGCGCATTCGTCGGTCCCGGTCTGATAGCCTTTAACAAACATTTGGTTCGGCGAGAGGGACGAATGCGAATGTATGCCAGTCCGCAGCCGTCCGGACGCGCGCACCGCTGATCATGCCGCGAGCGGAGTCATTGCGCGCCGGCGCCCCAGCCGATTTGGGCACGCGCCGGACTGAGATCCTGACCACCGCAGCCTCGTTGATCGCGCAGTCCGGATTGCGGACCTCGTTACAGGAGATCGCCGACGCGGCAGGCATTCTTCCCGGCAGCCTCTATCACCATTTCGAGTCCAAAGAGGCGATCCTCATCGAGTTGATCCACCGCTATCAGGAGGATCTGGACCGCATCGGGCAAGCCGCGCAAGCGAAGTTGGACAAACCCGACCCCCGCCCGGTTCCCGAGCAGATCGTCGAGCTGGGCTCGGCCATCGCCGACTGCGCTGTGCGGCACCGGGCGGCGCTGCAGATGTCGTTCTACGAGGGGCCGAGCACGGATCCGGAGCTGATGAAGCTGACGCAGCAGCGGCCCGTGGCGATTCAGGAGGCGATGCTGCAAGCCCTGCGGGCGGGCAGGTGGAGCGGCTACATCAAACCCGACATCGATCTGCCCACGTTGGCGGACCGGATCTGCCAGACCATGCTGCAGGTTGGCCTCGACGTCATGCGCCATAAGTCCCCCGCCGACCAGGTGGCCGCGCTGCTGTGCCGAATCATGTTGCAGGGATTGGCAACCCGGCCGCCCACCGACCCGGAGCTGGACGGGTCCAACGCCTTCGCCGCCGCCAGAGACGTCATCGAGACCTGGTCGGACGACAGCGACGCCGATCCCAGCGACAAAGCGGCACACGTTCGTGCGGTGGCGCGAACCGAATTCGGCCGTAAAGGCTACGAGGCCACCACCATCAGGGACATCGCATCCGCGGCCGGTCTTGGCACCGGAACCGTCTACCGGGTGATCGGGTCGAAGGACGAGCTACTCGCATCGATCATGGAATCGTTCGGCCGGAAGGTCGAGGCGGGCTGGGTGAACGTCCTGCGCTCGGATGCCACGCCCATCGAGAAGCTGGACGCACTGAGCTGGGTCAACGTCAATGCGCTCGATCGGTTTTCCGACGAGTTCCGGATTCAGCTCGCCTGGATGCGTCAATCACCGCCGGACACCCCCAACCCGGGGTGGTTGTACGCGACCCGGCTCCGGCAGATGAAAACGCTCCTTTCCGAGGGAATCCGATCGGGCGAGATCAGTGTGGACGGCGCGTCCACCGCGATGCTTGCGCGCTGCGTCATCGGCTTGCAGTGGATACCGGAGAACATCCTTGCCGAGGTCGGCAAGCGCGCGGCGTTGGTGCACGTGCGGGACACGGTTTTGCGTGGTGTCGCGGTTCGCGCCGGGTAGGTGTTGAACCAAAAAACTGTTACCCATACAGTTGGGCAATTAGAATCGCGTTGGCGGTGAATGAGAAGGGGATTTCCATGACTGTTGTCGATCGGTTGCGTTACGACGGCAAGCGGGCTCTCGTCGTTGGCGGCGCCACCGGCATGGGTGCGGCGGCGGCCAAGTCGGCCGCCGAGCTGGGCGCCGAAGTGATCGTGATGGATTACGCGCCGGTCAACTACGACGTCGCCAAGTCCATCCAGGTGGACCTGCGCGATCCCGCGTCGATCGACGCCGCGGTCGAGCAATTGGACGGTCCGGTCCACGCCGTGTTCTCGGCCGCCGGCATCGCCGACGGCACCACCGACCTGATGGCGATCAACTTCATCGGCCACCGCCATCTCATCGACCGGCTGCTCGAGAAGAACCTGCTTCCGCCGGGCTCGGCGATCTGCTTCATCTCCTCGGTCGCCGGCATGGGCTGGGAAAACGACCTGGAGCTGCTGACGGAGTTCCTCGCCACGCCGGACTTCGCCTCGGCGCAAGAGTGGGTCAAGGCGCACGAATCGGAAGGCATCATCCACTACGGCTTTTCCAAGAAGGTCGTCAACGCGTACGTGGCGACCCAGGGCTATCCGCTGCTGAAGAAGGGCATCCGGATCAACGCGATCTGCCCGGGTCCCACCGACACCCCGCTCGCCCAGGCCAACGCCGACCTCTGGCTCACCTTCGCGCAGGACTATCGCGAAGAGACCGGTTCCAAGGTGCACACGCCGGAGCAGATGGGCGACGTGATGGCGTTCTTGAACAGCGCCGCCGCCTTCGGCATCAGCGGAATCACGTTGCTGGTGGACTACGGCCACACCATGGCCTCGCTGACCAACGCCTACCCGCCGGGCAAGCCGATCATCGACATCATCATGGGGCGGGTGAAGCTCTAGCGGGTCGCCACCGCCCGGCTGGCCGGGCGCCGAGCCGCGAGCGCCCCGCCGGCCGGGCACTCGGCTCGGAAGCTACCGTCGGGTGCATGGCACGGATCATCGTCATCGGCGGCCACGGCAAGGTCGCGCTGCAACTTGCCCGCATCCTGACCGAACGCGGCGACGAGGTGAGTTCGGTGTTCCGCAACCCCGACCACTCCGATGACGTCGCGGCCACCGGGGCCAAGCCGGTGGTGGCCGATATCGAACAGCTCGACACCGACGCGCTGGCCGGGTTGGTGGCCGCGCACGACGCAGTCGTCTTCTCCGCGGGAGCCGGCGGCGGCAACCCGGCGCGCACCTACGCCGTCGACCGCGACGCCGCCATCCGCGTGATCGATGCCGCCGCGCGGGCGGGTGTCACGCGATTCGTGATGGTCTCCTACTTCGGTGCGGGGCCGGATCACGGTGTATCGCAGGATGATTCGTTCTTCGCCTACGCGGAGGCCAAAGCGGCCGCCGATGCCCATCTGCGGGCCAGCGATCTTGGCTGGACCGTGCTGGGACCGGGCCGGCTCACCCTCGAGCCTGCCACCGGCCACATCGCGCTCGGGCAGGGCAAAGGGGAAGTGTCCCGCGCCGACGTCGCGCTCGTCGTGGCCGCGGCGCTGGCGGACGACTCGACCGTCGGACGAACGATCGACTTCAACAATGGCGAGACTCCCATCGCCGACGCGCTGGCAAGCTAGCCCGAAAGACCGGAGTAAGCTCCGCTACGCAGCTGGTCTGCCGTCGCCGCACCACGCGACGCCGGCATCGAGCGAGGCAGGTTAGTAGCGCTTCGCGAGAGGGAACCCGGTGAGAGCCCGGGACTGTCCCGCAGCGGTATGCAGGAACGACCGCCGTCACACAAGCACTGGTCGCAAGGCTGGGAAGCGGACGGCCATTAGGAGCACCACCGGAGTGCGTGCCTGCGAGTCCGAAGACCTGCCAGCCGTGCCGGGCGCGCCGCGTCCGGCGGCTCATCGCCTCGTGGAATGGGCGTTTGGCTGAGCGCGTTGCGATTGTCCGCAAAGGTGCACACCGCAACGGATCGGCTACGCGTCCTCTGGCGGTGACCACCCCGCTGATTGATAGGACCAGACCGTGACCGCTCAACCATTCACCGCCACCGTCACCGGCTCCCCCCGTATCGGGCCGAAACGCGAACTCAAGCGCGCCACCGAGGGCTACTGGGCCGGACGCACCAGCCGATCGGAGCTGGAATCCGTTGCCGCCACGCTGCGCCGCGACATGTGGACGGGCCTCGCCGCCGCCGGCCTGGACTCGGTACCCGTGAACACGTTCTCCTATTACGACCAGATGCTGGACACCGCGGTGCTGCTGGGCGCCTTGCCCGCGCGTGCCGCGCAGGTCGCCGACGATCTGGACCGCTACTTCGCCGCCGCGCGCGGCAACTCCGACGTCGCGCCGCTGGAGATGACCAAGTGGTTCGACACCAACTACCACTACCTGGTTCCCGAGATCGAGCCCGCAGCCACGTTCTCGCTCAACCCCGACAAGGTACTCTCCGAGCTCAAAGAGGCGCTCGGACAAGGGATTCCCGCCCGTCCCGTCGTCATCGGACCGATCACCTTCCTGCTGCTGAGCAAGGCGGTCAACGGCGGTGGTGCGCCGATCGAGCGGCTCCAGGAGCTGGTACCGATCTACTCGGAGTTGTTGTCCCTGCTCGCCGATAGCGGCGCGCAGTGGGTGCAGTTCGACGAGCCGGCGCTGGTGACCGACATCTCCCCCGACGCCCCGGCGCTGGCCGAGGCCGTCTACAACGCGCTGGGCAAGGTCAGCAACCGGCCGGCCATCTACGTCGCCACCTACTTCGGTGACCCCGGCGCCTCCCTGGCCGGGCTGGCCCGCACCCCGGTCGAGGCGATCGGCGTCGACCTGGTGTACGGCGCCGACACCGCGCTGGCGGGCATCCCGGAGTTGTCCGGCAAGACCCTGGTGGCCGGCGTCGTCGACGGGCGCAACATCTGGCGCACCGACCTGGAGTCGGCGCTCGGCAAGTTGGCCGCGCTGCGGGGTTCCGCTGCGTCAGTGGCGGTCTCGACCTCCTGCTCCACGATGCACGTGCCGTACTCGCTGGCGCCGGAAACCGATCTGGACGACGCGCTGCGCAGCTGGCTGGCGTTCGGCCAGGAGAAGGTCGCCGAGGTGGTGACGCTCGCGCGCGCACTGCGCGACGGACGCGATGCCGTCGCCGACGCGATCGCGGCGTCCAATGCCGCGGTGGCCTCCCGCAGGAACGATCCGCGGCTGCACAACGACCGGCTACGCGAACGCATCGACTCGATCGTCGCGTCGGGCACCCATCGCGGTGAGGCCGCGGGGCGTCGCGCCAGCCAGGAAGAGCGGCTGCACCTGCCGCCGCTGCCGACCACGACCATCGGCTCCTACCCGCAGACCTCCGCGATCCGTAAGGCGCGCGCCGCGCTCCGGGCCGGCGAGATCGACCAGGCGGAATACCAGAACCGGATGAAGAAGGAAATCGCCGACGTCATCAAGCTGCAGGAGGAGCTCGGGCTCGACGTGCTGGTGCACGGCGAGCCGGAGCGCAACGACATGGTGCAGTACTTCGCCGAGCAGCTCGAGGGCTTCTTCGCCACGCAGAACGGATGGGTGCAGTCCTACGGCAGCCGCTGCGTGCGCCCACCGGTCCTGTACGGCGACGTGATTCGCACCCACCCGATGACCGTCGATTGGATCAGGTACGCGCAGTCGTTGACCGATAAGCCGGTGAAGGGGATGCTGACCGGACCGGTCACCATCCTCGCTTGGTCGTTCGTCCGCGACGATCAGCCGCTGGCCGACACCGCCAATCAGGTTGCGCTCGCCATCCGGGACGAGACCGTGGACCTGGAATCCGCCGGCATCGCGGTCATCCAGGTCGACGAGCCGGCGTTGCGCGAGCTGCTGCCGCTGCGCCGCGCCGATCAGGAGGACTACTTGCGTTGGGCCGTTCGGTCTTTCCGGTTGGCCACCTCCGGCGTCGCCGACTCCACGCAGATCCACACCCACCTGTGCTATTCGGAGTTCGGTGAGGTGATCGGGGCGATCGCCGACCTGGACGCCGACGTGACGTCCATCGAAGCGGCACGGTCACACATGGAGGTGCTGGACGACCTCAACTCGATCGGCTTTTCCAACAGTGTCGGCCCCGGCGTCTACGACATCCACTCGCCGCGGGTGCCGACCACGGCCGAGATGGCAGAGTCGTTGCGCGCGGCGCTGAGAGCCGTTCCGGCGGAACGGCTCTGGGTCAACCCCGACTGTGGGCTGAAGACGCGCAACTCCGACGAGGTCACCGCGTCGCTGAAGAACATGGTCGCCGCGGCGCAGGAGGTGCGGGCGGGCGCCTAAGCGTCGGGGGTCGCCCGAGCTGGGGGCACCTCCCGCATGCGGGGGACACGCCAGCGTGGCGCTCGGGCTCCACCGTCACTCTGGCCTGACGTTCGGCGCGTTATCCGAGAGCACCTCGACGGGGACGTCGTCGGCCCACGGCTGCCGGGTCACCATGTCGGCCACCCGGACGATGCCGCGCTCGAACTCGCCTGTCGCCGCGTCCACCAGCCGATAGGCCTGGGTTTGCTTGTGGATTGGCTGCGCGTCGAGCAGGATCACCCGCACCTCCCCCGGCTCGAAGTGGCAGCGCTCCTGCAGTGCGGCGATCAGCTGTTCGTTGTGCATGTGGCCGTCGCCGAAATTCCACCCGATAGCGGTGCTGCAGATGCGCTCGCCGTCGGTGAGGACGTAGTCGTCCTCGTTCTGGCCGACCATCGCGCGGTGCGCGAGCGTGAACAGCGCGCGGCCGTGAGTGTTGAACCCGCGGAACGCATATCCCATATAGAGCGGGATTTGCGCGGCCTCCGGGCTGCCGTAGAACCGCTCCAGCTGCGCCTGCGGCATGCTCGCGATCGCCACGATGCCCCGGGTGATCCTGTCGGTGGCCGACGGCTTGATGCACCACAGCGTGGTGTCCCAGTTGCCGGCGTAATACCGCATCCCCGGCAGGAAGGAAATCTTGCGCGGAAACATGTTGCCCAGCAGAACGATTCCCGCGATGACGACGAACAAGATCGCCACCACCACCGGGTGCCTCAGGTCACGCAGGCCGAGGCGGGCGTGCGCGACGAACAAGGACAGCACCCCGAAGATCATGAAGACGTTCCACTCCAGCGGCACGCCCATGGGGATCGACACGAGGATGCCCAGGTGGAAGCAGACCATGACGATGGCGGCAACCGTGATGGGCCAGCCGCTGTGGCAGAAGAACAGCGGCAGCGGCACCAGCATCTCGATGGCGGTGCTGATATGCGCAAGCCACCGCGACAGCCGCCCGGGCCGTAGATCCTCCGGGAACTTCTCGAAGAACTGTCGCTTCAGCCACCGGGGCCGCACCAGCGGGTTGTTGGACATCATCGTGGAGATCACGAACGGGAAGTGCTTGTTGAGCTTCGACGTCGCGGCGCCCATCCAGATGACCAGGAACACCACCTTGGACCCGACGATCATGTCGGGCGCACCGAATAGGAACGTGACCGCCATGGTCGCGTACACCTCGCCGCGGGCGGCCAGGAAGATCACCTTGTCGCGCAGCCCGAGCACGCCGAGCAGCAGCAAGATGAGCACGACCTTCCAGGACGGCAGCAGCCCGATCGCGGTGCCCAACTCGGGCATCGGTCCGGTGCCGTCGGCGAACAGCGCCGCGAATGTCACCAGCAGGAACAGCGCGTACAGCGCGACGTCGACCGGCTTGCGCTTGGTTCCGCTGGTGAGCGGGACCCGGTCCGGCCATGGTGGCAGCCGGATGGTGCCGAATCGCATCCAGTACAGGATCGAACCCATCGGCGGGAAGAACCGGTTGTTCAGCGGCCCGAAGCCGCAACCCAGCCCGACCACCTCGAACAGCATCGTGTAGAGCACGACCTTCTCGAACACGATCGGCTCCGACCACCACGACGCGACGTGGGTGAACCCACCGAGGCCCCTGGTGGCCGACGCGAACAGCCACGCCCCCAGGATGTAGAGCAGGATTTTGACGACGTAGAACAGGTGTAGCGCGACCGGCGTGCCGAAGCCGACCTCGGCCCAGTGCTTGGCCATCGGACGGATCTTTTCGCTACGGGTGCCCTTATTCCACTCGGCCATGTCGAGCTGCGGCAGCTCGGGCTTGAGAAATCCCATGGTGGTCAGATTAGAACGTGTTCTAGGCGCACGGGACCCAAGCCCGGCAAGAAAGCTTTGCTTTGCGACTACGCCGCCGGATAGCGTAAAACCGGATCGGCGCGGTCCCTAGGAGGCGTCCACCATGACCAGTTTCAAACTTCTCATACCGGCGGCGGCGCTGGCGGCGTTCGTGACCGTCTCGCCCGTCGCCCGAGCCGACGCGCCCGCGCCCGGCGATGCCTGCAAGGTCCTGCACGCGACCACCCAGGATGCCAACAACAGGACGATGTGGTGCAACCCCACGATGACGGGCGCCCACGACCTGGTGTGGCAATACGGCGGGCCCGCCCCCAGCCCCTAGTTCGCCCGCGCTTTCAGTGTGAGCTGAGGGCGGGAAACCATGAAATTCCCGAGCTCAACGCACACTGAAAACCGTGTGTGCACCCGCGATTTCACTCACCAAAGATTCCCGGCGGAATCACCGGCGCCCGCCCGAGTGCCCGCGGATCAACCGTTACGTTGAGCGCGTCGAGGTCACCCGCCCGCAGATCGGCGAGCGCATCCACGGTGGAGAAAAACCGTTCCCGCTCAGCCGAATCCACGACGTCGCCGGCGAGCTCGGTGAACTTCTGCACGTACTGCGGACGCCGGAAGGGCCGGGTGCCCAGCGGATGCGCGTCGGCGACGGCCAGCTCGTCGACGATCACTTCCCCGCTCTTCAGCGTGACCTCGGCGCGCGCCCCGAACGCCTGCTCGGCCGGATCCGTCGCGTGGTAGCGGCGGGTCCACTCCGGATCCTCCACCGTCGAGATCTTGTGCCACAGTTCGACGGTGTCGGGCCGGTGGACCCGCTCGGGGGCGTAGGAGCGTTCGTGGTGCCAGCTGCCGTCCTGCAGCGCGACGGCGAAAATGTAAGGCAGCGAGTGGTCGAGCGTTTCCCGCGACGCGTCCGGATCGAACTTCTGCGGATCCCCGGAGCCCGTTCCGATCACGACGTGGGTGTGGCGGCTGGTGTGCAGCACGACGGTCGCGATCTCACCGGGGTCGCCGATGCGCTCGCGTAGCCGCACGGCCAGGTCGATCGGTGCCTGGCTCTGGTATTCGGCGGAATACTCCTTGGTGTAGCTGTCCAGAATCGCGCGCTTCGGCTCGCCGGAAGTGGGCAGCGGCACACGGTATTCGCGTTCGGGGCCGCCCAGCAGCCAGGCGATCACCCCGTCCTCGCCCTCCCAAATGGGCGCCGGAGATTCTTCGCCGCGCATCGCCCGATCGACCGCCTCGATGGCGACCTTGCCCGCATGCGCCGGGGCGAAGGCCTTCCAACTGGAGATCAGCCCCTTGCGGGATTGGCGGGTGCTGGTGGTCAGGTGCAGCGCCTGCCCGACCGCATGGTAGATCGTCTCGGTGTCCAACCGCAGCATGGTGCCGATGCCGGCGGCCACGGACGGCCCCAAGTGCGCGACATGGTCAATCTTGTACTCGTGCAGGCAGATTCCGCGGGCCAGGTCGATCTGGATCTCGTAGGCGGTGGCCAGGCCGCGGATCAGGTCGGCCCCAGGCAGGCCCAGTTGCTGGGCGACCGCGACCAGCGGGGGGATGTTGTCACCCGGGTGGGAGTACTCGGCGGCCAAATACGTGTCGTGGAAGTCGAGTTCGCGCACCGCGACGCTGTTGGCCCAGGCCGCCCACTCGGTCGAATAGGTTCCGTCGACGCCGAAAACCCTGGCCCCGCAGCGCGCGGGATGGGCCAGCGCCTGTTGCCGCGCAACCGTGACCGGCCGGCGCAGCACGGCGGCGGCACTCACCGCCGCGTTGTCGATGATCCGGTTCGCCACCATCTCGGCAGTTTCCGGTTCGACGGCAACCGGGTCGGCGGCGACTTCGGCGATCTTGGCGGCCAGGTGTTCGCGGCGGGGAAAGTCGTCGGCGCTGCGCCGCGTCCGAACCGTATGCATCAACACAATCCGCACCCTATGACCGGTAAGAACGCGTGCAGAAATCTCCGTTAAGCGGCCGCCACCGGTGCCGACCGAGGTGTAGTTTGCTGCTGGGGCGGGACATAGGTTGAGGAGCCAGCCATGTCAGAGGTCGACTATTGCGTGGTCGGAGCTGGGTTCGCGGGTTTGACGGCCGCCTTGCGGTTGAAACGGGCGGGTCATTCGGTGGCCTTGCTCGAGGCGCGCGACAGGGTCGGCGGCCGCACCTTCACCGAGTACCGCCCCGACGGGATGTGGATCGACCGCGGCGGTGCGTGGATCGGACCGGGTCAAGACCGGATCTACGCGATGATGGACGAGTTCGGTGTCTCCGAGTACAAGCAGCACAACGACGGCGACGCCATGATGATCGTCGACGGCAAAAAGCACCGCTACGGCGGCACCATCCCGTGGACCATGAGCCCGTGGGCGGTCGCCAACCTCGGCGTCGGTTTGCTGTCGATCGAGAAAATGGCCAAATCGCTTCCGCGTGAGGCACCGTGGGACGCCAAACACGCCGACGAGTGGGACCGCATCAGTCTGGGCGAATGGATCGAGCAGAACACGATGTCCAAGCAGGCCCGCGAAATGCTGGACATGGCTTTTGCCGGCCTCTATACCTCGGCTGCGTCAGAGACGTCGTTGCTGTGGGGTTTGTTGCAGACGGCGTCGGCGGGCGGACTGACGTTCGCGATCTCCGGGGAGGGCGGCTCCCAGGACGCCCGCCCGGTTGGGGGAATGGGCGCGATTTACGGTCCCATCGCGGCCGAATTGGGTGACGCGGTGCACCTTTCGCAACCGGTCCGGCAAATCGCGCAGGACTCCGACGGTGTGACGGTGACCGCCGCCGACCTGACGGTGCGCGCCCGGCGGGTCATTGTGGCGATCCCGCTGGCGATCGCCTCCTCGATCGTCTACGACCCGTTGCTACCGGTGGATCGGGCGATGCTGCACCAGCGCATGCCGAGCGGCGCGGTCGTCAAGACGTCGATCATCTACGACGAGCCGTTCTGGCGCGCAGACGGGCTGTCGGGTCAATCGGCCGCACCGGGATCCCCGGCCACCCTGACGATCGACGCCTGCACCGACACCGGCGACCCGGGCGTCATGTGCGTCATCACCGAAGGGCCCGCGGCGCGGCGGCTGACGAAGCTCAACGAGGCCGAGCGCAGAGCGGTGCTCGTCGGCGAGCTGATCGACCGGTTCGGCGAGAAAGCGAGGACGCCGCAGGAATACCACGAGCAGAACTGGACCATCGAGCGCTACTCCGGCGGGGGAATGATCAGCCATGCCCCGACCGGCGTGCTGACCGAATTCGGTTACACCCTGCGCGAGCCCTGCGGTCGCATCCACTGGGCGGGGACCGAAAGCTCGGCCGTCATGTGCGGGTGGATCGACGGCGCGATCCGCTCCGGTGAGCGCGCGGCGACCGAGGTCCGGGAGGCCGAGACCGCCGCGGTCGCCTGACGACGACGACCCCTAGCTAACCAGTCTGCTTAAGGGGAGGCCGGTAGAAGATCACCAGTTGGCCGATCGCGCCGACGAGCCCGAGCACCACCGAGATCAACAAGCCGCGCCAGCCGTCCATCCAGTTGTGCCCGAACACGACGTAGTCCAGGCTCAGTTTTCCGGCGCCCAGGGTGGCGACGGCGATGGCGCTGACCGCCAGGACCAGGTTGTACTCCCAGCCCTCCTTGACGATGAAGAAGCCGTTGGCGCGATGCACGGTCCAAGCCGCGACCAGCATCAACGACACGAAGCCTGCGGCGGGGATTGGGGTGAGCAGACCGGCGGCCAAGCCCAGCCCGGCGGCCATCTCAGTCGTCGCGGCGACGGTGGCATGGAACTTGCCCGGCTTCATGCCGATGCTTTCGAACCACCGTGCGGTGCCCGGGATGCGGCCGCCGCCGAAGAATTTGTTGTAGCCATGCGCGGCCAACGTCACGCCCAACACCAGCCGCAGGATCAGTAACCCAACGTCATAGGGAGTCATACCTGCAAACCTAGATCATCGGGCGGACCGGATGACAGGACCCGCCGAACAGCTAACTCTCATGGCGCGTGTGGGAACATTGCGGACGTTCCGACGTTCGCGCATCAGCCGCTGACCAGAAGGGGGTGCACCACGGCTCGTATCGCACGAGGCAGCGGCGCTCCCCGTAGCGCGTCCGGGGCCTCGCCTGACGGGCATTCCGTGGTGCTACTCGACGGCACAGCGAGTCATCCCCGGGCGCTGCTGGGCAACAAGGGCCAAGGCATCGAGATGATGCGCCGCCACGGCCTGCCGGTGCCGCCCGCCTTCTGCATCACCACCGAGGTGGGGCTGCGGTACCTCGCCGAGCCCGGGGCAACGATCGACGCGATCTGGGACGACGTGCTGGACCGGATGAGCTGGCTGGAGGCGCAGACTTCGCGCACGTTCGGTCGGGGCCCGCGTCCCCTGCTGGTCAGCGTGCGCTCGGGGGCCACCCAGTCGATGCCGGGCATGATGGACACGATCCTGGACCTCGGCATGAACGATGATGTCGAGCAAGCGCTGGCCGCCGCCGGCGCCGGCGCATTCGCCCGCGACACGCGCCAGCGGTTCGACCGCATGTACCGGCGCATCGTCGGGTTGGACGAACAAGAATCGCCGCCCGCCGATCCGTATGCGCAGCTACGCGCCGGCATCGAGGCGGTGTTCGCCTCGTGGAACTCACCCCGCGCGGTCGCCTACCGCGCCCACTCCGGCGGCGTCGACGATCGGAGTGGTACGGCGGTCGTCGTGCAGGCGATGGTGTTCGGCAACCACGGCCCCGATTCCGGTGCGGGCGTTCTCATTTCGCGCAATCCCGTCACCGGCGACCGCGCACCGTTCGGCGAATGGCTGCCCGGAGGACAGGGGGACGACGTGGTGTCCGGATCGGTCGACGTTGAGCCGGTCACCGCCCTGCGCGACGAGCAGCCGGCTGTCTACGACGAGTTGATGGACGCCGCCTGCAAATTGGAGCGACTCGAGTCCGACGTTCAGGAGATCGAGTTCACGGTCGAAGGCGGCAAACTCTGGCTGCTGCAGACACGGGGCGCGGAGCGGTCGGCGCAGGCAGCGGTGCGCCTTGCATTACAGCTGAGGCACGAGGGGCTCATCGACGACGCCGAGACGCTGCGACGGGTGACCCCGGCACACGTACAGACCCTACTGCTGCCGGCGTTGCAGCCCGAAATACGTTTGGCGGCAAACCTTCTGGCCAAGGGATTGCCGGCCTGCCCGGGCGTTGCGTCGGGGCGGGCATACACCGACGTCGACGAGGCGCTCGATGCGGCGGAGCGAGGTGAGTCGGTGATCCTGGTGCGCGACCACACCCGGCCGGAAGACGTCTCCGGCATGCTTGCCGCGCAAGGCATCGTCACCGAGGTGGGAGGGGCGGCCAGTCACGCGGCAGTGGTCAGCCGCGAACTCGGCCGGGTGGCCGTGGTGGGCTGCGGACAAGGAGTCGCCGCATCCCTTGCCGGCAAGTTGATCACCGTCGACGGCGCCGAAGGCGAAGTGCGCGAGGGCAACCTGAACCTGTCCGCATGGTCGGAAAGCGACACACCCGAACTGCGGGAGCTGGCCGAAATCGCGCGACGGCTCAGCCCACTGCGTGCCCACACCTCCGGTGGTCACCTGCGGCTGGATGACGCCACCCAGGACGCGGTGGCGGAAGCGATGAAACGCGGACACGCCGACGTCGTCTCGGCCACCCCTCTTATCGTTATGCTGACCGCTCTGCGGCTCGCGGGTGGGACCACGTCATGACCGAATTGGCGGTGTTGCAAGCGGTTCGGCTGAAAGGCCGGCTGCGTCCCGCCGAGCTCGCCGAGACACTGAACGAGGAAATTGCCGACGTGACGACCATCGTCGGACAGCTGACCGCGGCAGGCCTACTGGTCGACGGTGCGACCGTGCGGATCACCCCCGCCGGGCGTGAGCGGCTCGCGGCGCTGCTCGACGAGGAGCGCAGGGGCGCCGATCGGGCGGCGCTGGCCGCCGCCTACGACGACTTTCGGCCCGTCAACGCCGATTTCAAATCCCTGGTCACAGACTGGCAGCTGAAGGGCGGCCCCGGCGGCACCCCCAATCCGCACGATGACGCGGAGTACGACGCCGCGGTGCTGGCCCGCCTCGACGATGTGCATGCGCGGGTGCTGCCCATCATCGAGTCGGTTGCGGCGCAGCTGCCGAGGCTGAACGCGTACCCGGCGAAATTGGTTGCGGCCCTGAGCAAAGTGCGGGCAGGCGAGACCGCCTGGCTGACCAGGCCGCTCATCGACTCCTACCACACGGTGTGGTTCGAGCTGCACGAGGAGCTGATCTCGGCCGTCGGCCTTACCCGGGAGGAAGCGGCCCGATCCGGCGACGCGCAGTAGCTACAACACCGCGTCGAGGAGCCGCACATAAGCGTCGATGTCAGGAACGGCCGACTCGGCCGCGTGCACGCTGACCGCGATGGTGTCCCCGATGCCGTGCACGCCGTGAGTCAGCCCCATCACCGGCGACAGCCCCGGGTAGCCGGCTGTGAGGACCACCCCGGCCCCGCCGAAGCTGAGGTCGGCCGGCCCGCGGTAAACACTGGACACCACGGTGTTGCCGGACACCTGCTCGGGGCGAACATCGAAATCGAATTGTGCTACACCCCAACGCAATAGGGCTGCGGGTACCGCGGCAAAAGCTCGGTCGGCGTAGCGCGTGGCCGGATGTGCGAAGCGGCGCCGGCCGTTGGCCAGCTCCGCGGCAATCCGCTCAACGCGTGGTTCCCACCCCAGCTTCGGATACAGACCCACGGTGACGTTGCCGAAGTGGTTATAGGCGTGCGCGACACCGGGTTTGGCCATCGGGACCTCGGCGCCCAGCGTATCGGCGGCGTCGCCCAGCAACTCGGAGAGCGCCGCGGATATCGCCGTCAGCGCTCCCACCGTGACGGTAGGGCCGCGTAGCTGCGAGCGGTGTCGCACCAGCGTGCGCACCGAGCGGGACGCGCCGGGGCGCGCATTCGTCGGCAGTAGGGGCCGGGGACCGGCCCCAGGGGCCAGCAGCCCCGCGCGGGTGTCGCGCTCCAGCTGCCGATGGGCGCGAGCCGCCTGCGCGGCTCGCCACGGCAGGAACCCGGCCCGTAGCCGGCGCGCCCCGGGCACGGGATCCGGCCGGCCGAACAGCCAACCCGCCATCGCGGATGCTCGGCCCCCGTCGGCCAGCGCGTGCGCTATCTGCATCACCGCAACGGTCCCCGGCCCGGTCACGCCCGGGATGCCCAACACCCCGCTGAAGACGTGCAGCCGCCAGGGCATCCGGCACACGTCCAGCTGGTCCCGGGCCAGAGCGACGACAGCGGCCAGGCAGCCGGCCCAGCTGGGGTCGTCGAGGTCGTGGCGGACGAGCTGGTCGGGCGTGACGGCCGCCGGAACCCACTGCGGATACACCAGCGGTCCGCGATCCCGCACTCGCAGCGCCAGCTCCGGGTCCTGGTTGGCCCGCCGGCGGAGTTGCTCGATGACTTGGGCGTAGTCGACGGGCTCCCCGTCGAACGCGTAGAGCAAGAACTCGTCGTTGGGAATCTTGGCCGACATCCAGTAGAACTGCGCATCGACAGCGGCCAACCGCTGCGGGGCCATTCAGCCGGGTGAGCCGATGAACCCGAGGATCAGGTCGGCGACCTTATCGGGCTGCTCGAGCTGCAGGAAGTGCCCAGCGTGATCCACGATGGCCATCTCGCTGCCCGGCGGCAACACCTTCTCCGCCCAGCGGGCGAAAGCCGGTGTCATGCAGCCGTCGTCGCGGCCATGCAGGTACAGGCACGGCCACACCGGCTCTTCGGTCCAAAGCTCGTTCAGCTCGGCATACTGCGCCGGCGGCCGAGTGTTGCGGATCGTGGCGCGGTACGGTCCGAGTGCCGCACGCCAGCTCTCCGGCGTCCCGATCGCCGCGTCGACGTGGCGCAGATCCTCGTCGGCGCGATAGCCCGGTGACCACCGCCGCCACAGCAGCGGTAGCACCCAGGAAGCGGAATGTTCTGGCAGCAAGGGCAATTGGAAATACATGATGTACCAACTGCGCAGAAGTTGGCGCGCCAGGTGGCCGGCCAGCCGTCCTCGCTCCGCCGCGCCGGCCTTGCGACGGAACGCCGCCGACGGCGGCACCGACATGATCACGGCCTTGGTGAATGGGCTGTCGGGCATGGCGGCCAGACCGGTGGTCGCGATCGCACCCCAGTCGTGGCCGATCACCACGTCACCGTCGGTGCCGCCCGCTGCCGAGCGCACCCGCAAGGCGTCGTCCATCATCGCGCCGACGTGATAGCTACCGTCGGCCGGGATCGACGACGGCGCGTATCCGCGCATGAAGGGGGCCACCACCCGCCAGCCGGACTCAACGAGCCGGGGAGCGATCTTGCGGAACCCGTAAGGGGTGTCGGGGAAGCCGTGCAGGCACAAGGCGATGGGGCCACCGCGTGGCCCCCAGGTGAGTGCCTTCAGGTCCCCCGCAGGGCTGGGCACGTCGATCCAGCCTGGTTCACCCATATTGACTCCCTGCTCGGCGCGTCCGCACGGACCAACCTAACGCGTGCGAGCCAATCACGCACCGACCGCATGCCCCAAGCGGTCAAAGCGGTGTTGCCACAGGGAGTTTCGTTACACCTGCGCGGCAGCCCGGTCCAGGTCGGCGATGACGATCTTTCGCATGCCGTACATCGCTTGAGTGGCGGCCGCCGCGCGTGCCCGGTCCGGGTCGCTGATCAGCTCGTAGAGCCGGTCCGGGACGATCTGCCAGCTCAGGCCGAAGCGGTCCTTGCACCAACCACACTGCGATTCCTCGCCGCCGTCGGTCAGCCGCTCCCAGTAGTAGTCGACCTCGTCCTGGTCCTTGCAGTGGATGGTGAAGGACACCGCTTCGGTGAAGTGGAAGTGCGGGCCACCGTTGATGCCGATGAACCGGGTGCCGTCCAGCACGAAGCTGCCGGACAGGACGGTGCCCGGCTCGCCCGGTCCGGCCTCCGTGGTTCGGTTGAGGCCCTCGATGTGCGAGTTCGGGAAAATCGAGGTGTAGAACCTGGCCGCCTCCTCCAGGTTGTGGTCGAACCACAGCGACGGGGTGATCGATGGCATTGGCCACGGCCTCCTATTGGCTCGTTGGTGTTGTCACTGGATAGACCGCGGCCAGGGTGAAAACTCATCGCGTCGCCGACCCGCGCGACGGTGCTTAAGCTCCCTATGTAACGTCAGGTCGCATGAGCACCGTCAGCAGCCTCCCTCAGACGGTCGAGTTTTCCGGTGTCGGCGGCATCACCCTGGTCGCCGACGAGTGGAACGGCGGGACCGACGGCGCGGGACGGCCAAGCGTCCTCATGCTGCACGGTGGCGGCCAAAACCGGCATTCCTGGAAAAACACCGGCCAAATGCTTGCCGACCAGGGCTTGCATGTCGTCGCGCTCGACAGCCGGGGACACGGTGACAGCGATCGCGCACCCAACGCCGACTACGACGTCGAGACCCTGACCGCCGATGTCTTGAAGGTGATCGAGGCGATCGGCCGGCCGGTGATGATCATCGGCGCGAGCATGGGCGGGCTGACCGGAATCCTCGCCGCCCACCGGGCGGGGCCCGCGGTGGTGACCCGACTGGTCCTCGTCGACGTGGTGCCCCGATTCGAGAAAGGCGGCAGCGCCCGTATTCGCGATTTCATGATCAGCGGCCTCGACGGTTTCGACTCGCTGGAGGAGGCCGCCGACGCCGTCGCCGCCTATCTCCCGTACCGGGACAAGCCGCGCAGCCCCGAGGGCCTGAAGAAGAACCTGCGGCTGCGTGACAACGGCCGCTGGTACTGGCACTGGGACCCGGCGTTCATGACCAAGCCCGGCGACGATCCCGAGCTGCGTACCGAGAAGTTCGAGCAGGCCGCGAAGAGCCTCTCGATTCCTGTCCTGCTGATCCGCGGGAAGCTGTCAGACGTGGTGAGCCCCGAAGGCGTCCGGCATTTCCTGGCCAGCGTGCCTCGCGCGGAGTTCGTCGAGCTGTCCAACGCCGGGCACACCGCGGCCGGCGACGACAACGACGCGTTCAGCGACGCCGTGGTGAAGTTCGTCAAGCGGCACTGATTGGCCGCGATCCGCCGCTAGTTAGCCGGCTTCTCGGCGTGCCCGCCGAACTGCTTGCGCATCGCCGACAGCGCCTTGTTGGCGAAGTCATCGAGTGAGCGCGAGGCGAAGCGGGACTGCAGCGCGGTCGTCAGCACCGGCGAAGGCACCCCCTCGTCGATCGCCGCGATGGCGGTCCACCGGCCCTCCCCGGAGTCGGAGACCCGTCCGGAGAACTCCGCGAGGTCGGGCGAATCGTGCAGCGCGATCGCGGTCAGATCCAGCAGCCAGGAGCCGATGACGCTGCCGCGGCGCCACACCTCGGCGACCTCGGGGATGTCGAAGTCGTACTGGTAGAACTCCGGATTCGACAGCGGCGCCGTTTCGGCGTCGCCCTCTTGCACCTGCTTGCCGATGTCGGCACCGCGCAGGATGTTCAGCCCTTCGGCGAGCGAGGCCATCATCCCGTACTCGATGCCGTTGTGCACCATCTTGACGAAGTGCCCGGCGCCGGACGGCCCGCAGTGCAGGTAACCCTTTTCCGACCGGGCGACCTCGCCGTCACGGCCCGGCGTGCGCGGCGCCGCGTCCACCCCGGGAGCGACACTGGCGAAGATGGGTTCGGCGTGCAGAAAAGCCTCGTCGTCGCCGCCGATCATCAGGCAGTAGCCGCGTTCCCGACCCCACACGCCGCCGCTGGTGCCGCAGTCGAGTAGGTGAATGCCCTTCTCCGACAGCATCTTTGCGTGGCTGATGTCGTCGCGGTAATACGAGTTGCCGCCGTCGATGACGATGTCGCCGGCCTCCAGCGTCTCGGCCAACTCGTCGATGACCCCCGTCGTGATGGTCCCCGCCGGCACCATCACCCAGACCACCCGCGGTGCGGTCAGCTTGGCGGCAAGCTCCCGCAGGGATGACGCCCCGGTGGTCCGCTCCTCCCCCGCCATCGCCTTGACCGCGTCGGGGTTGTGGTCATAGACCACGCATTCGTGTCCATCCTTGGCCACGCGGCGGACGATGTTCGCGCCCATCCTGCCGAGGCCGATCATCCCGAGCTGCATCTCTTCCTGTTCTCCTTACTGTGACGTCTGCTTTGGCAGCCACGGCTCTTGCCAGCTGCGGTGACCGTGCAGCAGCGACTGCGCGGCCTCGGGTCCCCACGAGCCCTGGTCGTAGTGATGGATCCGATCCGGCTTGTCCAGCACGGGCTGCACGATCCGCCATGTCTCCTCGATGGCGTCTTCCCGGGCGAACAGCTGGCGGTCGCCGGTGAGCGCGGCGTAAAGCAGCCGTTCGTAGGGACGCACGGCTTCCCCGAGATCCTCGGCGAACGACGAGTCCATGTGTACGTCGTGCCATCCGTCGCCGACTTGGGCGGACAACTGCAGCCGCATCCCCGGATCGGGATCGATGCGCAGCACGATCTGATTGGGCGCGGGCGGCCGACGGTTGGGCAAAAACGAAAATCCCGGAACGTGGTGGAGGAACATTCGCACCTCGGTGACCTTCTCCGGCAACGCTTTTCCTGCGCGCAAGAATATCGGCACGCCCGCCCAGCGCCAGTTGTCGATCTCGGTCCGCAGCGCGATATAGGTCTCGGTTTGGGAATCCTTCGCCACCCCGTCCACGTCGGTGTAGCCACGGTATTGGCCACGCACGCAACGCTCGGGATCCAGCGCCGGCATCGCGCGGAACACCTCAGCCTTCTTGTCGTTGAGGTCATCGGCGCTGGGACCGACGGGGGGCTCCATCGCGACCAGTGCGAGCACCTGGAGCAGATGGTTCTGCACGACGTCACGCAGGGCACCCACCGCGTCGTAGAACTTGCCACGGTCCTCGATGCCGAAATCCTCGGCCATGGTGATGTGAATTTCGGAAATGCTGTCCCGGTCCCAGAGCTTGGCCAGGCCGTTGTTGGCGAAGCGCAGGTATTGCAGCTCTTCGACGGGTTGCTTGCCCAGGAAGTGATCCACCCGCAGGATCTGGTCCTCGTCGAGCACCGCACGCAGCCGCGCGTTCAAGTCGCGGGCGGAGGCCAGGTCGTGGCCGAACGGCTTCTCCACCGCGACGCGTGCACACTCCAACAGGTCGGCCTTGGCGAGGTTCTCCACGATCGGCGCGAACAGGGACGGCGGCATTTCCAGGTAGTACAGGGGCCGGCAGTCCTTGCCGATCTTCTTGGCGAGCTGGCCGTAGAGCTTGTCGTCGGTGACGTCACCGTGCAGATAGGACAGCCGGCCAGCGAACCGCTCGAACACCGCGTCGTCGAACTTCTCTCCCGACGCCTTGATGGCGTCGCGGGCACGCTCGACCAGCTTCTCGAGGGAGATGTCGTCGCTGGCCACGCCGACGATCGGGATGTCCAACATGCCGCGCGCCTCGAGCCGGTACAAGGCGCGGTAGGTCATCTTGCGCGCCAGGTCCCCGGTGATGCCGAATATCACCAGCTTGTTCGAAGAGTTGTCCCCGCCGTCAGCCAAGCCCGCACCTCCGAAAGTCATCGGCTCTTCCAGACTCACTACCCGCGGCGGTCGGACCTAACACTAGACACCGCACACAGACCCGACAACCTCAAGCCATCGCGGCCTTTGACAGGATGCTTGGGTGGGTGACGCGCTGCATATCACGGTCTACGTCCTGGCCGGCGTAGCCGCGACCGAAGCCATCGCACTTGCCGTGCTGGCGCGGCTACTGGTCCGCAGCCGCCAGGAGATCGACGAGTTGCGGCACCGCACCGACACCCGCAATTGGTTGCTGTCGGGTGGGCGCGAGGCCGTCAAGACCGTGTGGCAGACCGCAAACCTGGTGCGCAAAGAAGGTTTCGGCGGCGCCATCCGCAGTTCGATCGAAGACCTCGCCGACTGGGCGGAGGTGGAGCGTCCCGACTTGGCGCGCGTCACGCCGGACGGCCGGGTGGTGATCCTGTTCTCCGACATCGAGGAATCCACCGCGCTCAACGAGCGCATCGGTGACCGGGCCTTCGTGAAGCTCATTGCCGCACACGACAAGCTGGTGTCAGAGCTCGTGCAACGGCGGTCCGGTCACGTGGTGAAGAGCCAGGGCGATGGCTTCATGGTCGCCTTCGCCCGCGCCGACCAGGCGGTGCGGTGCGGCATGGACCTGCAGCGTGCGCTACGCCGGGATGCAAAGCGCAAGCGGCACGCGGAAATTCGCGTCCGCATCGGCATCCATATGGGCCGCTCGGTGCGGCGCGGCGAAGATCTGTTCGGCCGCAACGTCGCGATGGCGGCGCGGGTGGCAGCGCAGGCCGTCGGCGGCGAGATCTTGGTGAGTCAACCGGTGCGAGATGCCGTTTCCGACTGTGACGACATCCGTTTCGACGAGGGCCGCGACGTCGAACTGAAGGGATTTTCGGGCGACTATCGCTTGTTCGCCGTCGAGGCCCCGGCCGATCCCGATTCGGACTGAAAGCCCTCGCCGTCATTTTCGGCCAGCCGCTGGTGCAGGCGGGACCGTACCTCGTCGGCCGTGTAGGCGCGTCGCTTGCGTTGGTCGCGGACCACCAGCGCACCCCCGGCGACGACACCCGCGACGCCGGCCAGCCCAAGCCATTTCCACACATTGCGCATGAACCCAGGGTATTCGCGCTGCGACTGACTTGTGTGCTCTTGCAACTCCGAAGCCCAAGGGCCGGACGTGTTGGTGACAGACGCGAAGTACTCTCCTCATAATGCTCACCCTCGATCAAGCGCTGAACGAAACGCGCACGGGCGATCTCTGGCTGTTTCGCGGCCGTTCCAGGCCCGACCGCGCGATTCAGACGCTGACGAACGCACCGGTGAACCACGTCGGCATGACGGTGGCTATTGACGACCTGCCGCCGTTGATCTGGCACGCCGAGTTGGGTGACAAGCTCGTCGACATGTGGACCGGCACCAACCACCGGGGCGTGCAACTCAACGATCTGCACCAGGCCGTCCTGCAGTGGACCCAGCGGTACCAGCAGCGGTGCTGGCTGCGCCAGCTGACGCCCAATCCCACCCGCGAGCAGGAGAACAAACTGCTGCGGGTGATCGCGCGGATGGACGGCACCGCGTTTCCCACCACCGCGCGGCTGACCGGTCGCTGGTTCCGCGGCCGGCTCCCGACCATCAACGACTGGGTCCGGGGAATCCCGGTGGTGGACAAAAAGGTTCGCGAGCAGTCCCGGCGTCTTCGGGAGGAGCGCAAGATGAGCCTTTCCACGGCATATTGCGCGGAGACGGTGGCGATCACCTACGAGGAAATGGGATTGCTGAACACAGACAAGGACGCCAATTGGTTTGACCCGGGCAAGTTCTGGAGCGGCGACACGCTTCCGCTGGCGCCGGGCTATCAGCTGGGCGAGGAAATCGCCATCACGGTAAGCGAATCCGGCTAGTCGACCGACATCTCACCCAGTTGGGACCATCCCGTCGCATCGATGGTTTGGTTGATTATTTTCGGGGTGGACGTCAGCGCCTGCGGGAGTTCTTCCATGGCCCGCTTGAAGTGGTCGCTGTTCACGTGGATGCCGCCCGCCTCACCGTCACGGAAGGCCTCCACCAAAACGTACTCAGCCGGGTTGTCCAGGCTGCGCGACCACTCGAACCAGAGATTGCCTTCCTCGGCACGGGTGGCGGCCGTGAAGGATGCGACGAGTTCTGGCCAGCGGTCCGTCCACTCGGGCTTGGTATCGAACTTCACGACGACGAAGATCACTTGCGGTCCCGCCTAGCTCGCTCCTGGATGCTGCGCCTCGCCCGATCGCGGCGAGCAGCGCCAGCATATCCGCCCGCCGGCGTCGCCGATGGGCCGGCCTCCAGCAAAGTGCGCCCCGGGGGTTTAAATTAAACGCCCGGGGCCCACCCTCGCATTGATTCTGTACGAATCGCGGACCGCTTACCCTCGCCGCGAGTGGCCTGCCTCACAAACCTTGCGCAGGCCGAGCTATTTCACTTTGCACTAGCTCCTGTTCTGCTTGCGTGTCCTATATGCGTCAAATAGTGGCGCGAAAGATCGAGGCTTTCGCGAAATGATTTCGTTAAGGATTCGCAATTCCCGGGTCGCCGGGCGGCGGCATTTCGGGCCCCGGCGGGGCCGGGGGTGCGGGCGGCGCGGGGGCCGTAGCGTCGACCAGGACGGGCGGCGCCTCCGGCGGTGGCGGTGGCGCGTCCGGTGGCGGCGGCGGTGCGTCGGGCGGCGGGGGAAGGGCACCTTCGCCATCCGGCGGCATGGGCAGGAACATGTGGTGCGTGAACCCGGCCTGGTAGGCGCCGGCACCACCGATGTGCACTCCGCCGTGCTCACCGCTGGATACCGGGGTCCCGTCCGGCAGCGTCGCGGCCCAGTGGCCGCCGTTCCACCCGATCACGAGGGCGTTGGGGGCGGTTCCGTATTGAAACCCGCGCGCCAACAATGCCGCCTCTTCATTTCCGGTGTTGAACCGGTTTCCGAAGACCGGCCTGTCGGATGCCGCGTTGGCAACCCAGGAAACGAGTCCAGAGCAATCCGTCCCGGAGGGAGAATCCCCACCCGCAATATAAGGCGTCCCGGATACCTGATTGATCAATGACATCAATGTTGCAAGAACTACCATGGCCGGGGACGCTAGCAATAGCGGATATTGTTCGCCAAAATTTGTGGCGCACGTCATTCGCAGGCGGGAAAATGGCGCTCACCGCACGTTCAGCAAACCTGCTGCGGCGGTAGGTGCGGCCACCAGCAAACGGCCGCGCGCACGATCAGGGGGTCTTGGGACCCGCGTTCGGTACCCGCAATCTCCCGGTCGTCGAGCGTCTCGGCCCGGCGTTCGAGCTCCTCGGGTGTGCCAGGGCAGTCCTGGGAGACCACGACGAGGTCTTCACGCCGCGGCGGCCCACCACGTATGAGTGCCTGCGTGCCCTTGGGCGCTGGCGCGTCCGCGCGGGTCATCAATGAATTCGTACCAAGTAGCGAGATTTCGCAGAAAGCAACGCGCCAGTTCATCGGCCCCCGTCGCATCGGTAGCGGTCCGGCGAGGGTTTGTCATTGCCAGAGGCCACGAAGCGACAGCGAGCTCAGCCAACCGAGCCCGATTGCGATCGAGATTCTTTGGGTGATACCGCTTTTGCCGCCGAGGCGGGATCGACCCCTGATCGCGGCGCCCAAGAGAAGCAGGCTGCCCGCCATCACCGTGCTCGATCCCGCCGAATAACAGGCCCATCGGTAATCGCCGCTCCGAACCGCGGTGGCCGCGCTGGCCAGGCCAGCGGCGGGTATGCCCACAAAGACCGGGATTCCGCAGAGGTCGTGGATCCGGCCCGCACGAGTGGGCCGGGCCGGGGCGGCCACCCGGCTCGTCACGTCGGGGCGCTCGCCGAGAAGGTCACCAACGTAATCGGTGACGAAGACTCCCGAGCCGATCAGCCCAATGCCCGCTCCTGCGACGAGCGCCGGAACGGCGCGGGGTCCAATGCGCCGCCGATCGCAATGTGCGAGACCGGCGGCCGCGCATGAATATAGGGCTCCGGCAAGGATGAAATTGATGCGCTGGTACCAACCTTGACGACCCACCGCAAGCGAACTGACCGGGTAGCGCCGCCAATCGTAACCCCGACGCGCGGCTCCGATCACGGTGAAAGCCGTAACGAAGAGCGGCCCGGCAAGGGCACCGCAGAGGAGCTGAACAGAATGCACGCGTGGCAAGCCGGCTGACACCTGACTAGGTTACTCAAACGTGTAGCCGTATAGCGGTTACACCGCGCCCCTTACAGCTCCACCGAGATGCGGTCCGTCCAAATTCTTTGCACACCAGTCATATTCCGAACTTGGCGCGGGCCTCGTCCGTCACCGGGGTGAAGAGGTTGACAAGATTCCCGTCGGGATCCCGCAGGAGCAGCGCGCGATTACCCCACGGCATCGTGGTCGGCCTCGTCACGACCTCCCCGACGCGCTCCTGCAGCCGCTCGTATTGCGCGTCAACATCGTGGACTATGAACTCCACGATCGCGCTGCGGTTGGCGGCCGGCTCGGCCGATCCAGCCGCGAACAGCGGCACGGTCTTGTCGCTGCCGATGGCCAGCGTGCCAACCGGCGTCGGAATTTCGGCGAAAAGCTCGTTGCCCCATACGGCGGGGGTCTCGGTGACCGTCTCGTAGAAATCGACGAGCCGCTTGACGTCGGCGGTGATGATACGGGTGGAAACGAACTTCATGGAGCCCTCCTGGCGGCCGTGACGGTGCAACTAGTGCGACCAGGGCATGCTAAGGAACGCCGCCGACAAGATGGCGGTTGCGGGCACTGCAGCACGTTCGCTTAGGCCGGAGTCCAGATTCCGTTGTTCCAGAACCCCCAATTGCCCGGGCCAGTCGGATTCCACATCAGCTGAGCCCCCGGCGCCCACGCCGGCTGGGGTGGCGGCGGAGGCGCCCAGACGGGCGGTGGCCCCCAGGGTCCCGCGCCCGCCGGGTAACTCTGGCCCGCCGGACCTTGCCAGTCGTGGCAGTGATTCCAGTCCCAGTCGTAGACCCTGCCCCAGCTCGCGTCCCACGGATTGCCCGGGCACCAATGCGAGGTCGGGGCTGGGACGGCCTGGGCCACTCCACCCGTCAGCCCTAGAGCGGACAACACCAACCCGCAACCCACCACGATCCTCGTAGACCGCCGGACCGACGCCTCCGCCTGCTTGACAGTCGCCATCTGTCAAGCATGGTCGACGTGAGACCTGTCCGCTAGACGGCGCGGCGAGGTTTTGACATCAGGCCGCGACTTGCGCCGGCTGCTCTGCCGGTTCACGGGAACCTCGCCGGGGGGCAATCCATGGGAACAATGCAAGACCGCTCACCACGATCAGGCCCACGGCCTGAACCAGGATGTACTGGGTAAGACCGCGTTCGTAGACCACGTTGGCGATCACCATCGCCCCTAGGCTTGCCACGTATAAGACGACCAGACCGAGGGTGAACGGTTCGAACGATGGATGAGATTTGACGGAGCGCAGTGCGGTCACGGTGACCGCGCAGTAGCCGACCACGAGCATCACGACGACCGGCCACTGAGGTCCGCCGAGCGCGGTGACGACGGTGACCGGCGACATCAGGATGGGCCCGGTTAGCAGGACCACCAGGGCTGCGAGCGGTGGAAACGCGCCCATTGCCTTCGCATTCGACCATCGTGCGATACCACTACTGGCCAAACCGTCGATTCGGGGCGCGGCCCAAAGCATGATGAAGATGAAGACGGCGTCCCAGATGCCCTGCCAACAGAGATCGAGCAGCGGCCAGCCGACCCAGAACTGGAAGTACTCAAAGTTCGGATTCCAGGTCCACCACACGACGTGGCGCAGATTGCCCTCAATGATGTAGGGGGCGTCGAGCGCGATCATGAATAATCCACCGGTAACGGCTCCCTGCCAACGCTTTTCGATCCCGATCGCCTCGACGACCTTGAAACCGGTGAACAGGAAAACCGGATAGAAGATCACAACGTACGCGGGCATCATCGTGGTGCCGTGCCACAAGGGGAACGCAGGCCAGTTGATCATCACCATGAAGTCGCCCTGCTTGTACATGTTGAGTGTGGCCATCCCGGCCAATTCCAGCACGAGTCCGTAGATTGTCGCTGCTGCCAGCAATGCGCAGTAGATGCGCCGTCCGCGGCGGAGCTGGACGACGCTGTATGCCACTGCGGCCACGAACATGGTCAGCAGCATGACGTCGCACAGATTCGTCTGCCAGGGAAGACCTGCGGGGTTGTTGAACACAATCAGGTTCATCTGCGCACACCTGCCATTTGACTAGACATTTCTGCCTTAACGTATGTCTCCTCGGGCCTGCCGTCAAGAATAACCAGCGGCGATCCAGATCTCGGCCATACAAATATCGGTCAGTCGTCTTGTCTCCAGCGAACTTGGTCGCTAACGTCGACGGCATGACGGACCTACAGGTGAGACGCGTTCGCTTTGACTTCGCGAGCGCCGATGTCCCGTTCAACTGGCAGCCGGAGCGGCCCGCGTTCGCAATGCAGTGCAATGCCATTTCGTTCTTTGCGCCCGGGTTCGAGAAGCTCATCGTCGACGCGACGCGGGAGGCCATCCCGCTGATGCGGGACCCGGCGGCGGCCGAGGAGGCAGAGTCCTACTTGCGTCAGGAGGCACAGCACTCTGCCGCTCACCAAAGCCATATCCGTGCGCTAATCCGACGTTGGCCCGGTTTGCAGGAAACGATGGACGAGGTCGTAGCCTCCTACGACCGTCTCACCGCCACCAAGCCGCTCGCCTGGCGCCTCGCTTATCCCGCAGTTGTCGAAGCCACGTTCACGCCGTACTTCAAGGTCTTCCTCGACCACGAGGACAAGCTGTTTCGGGCCGGGGATGAGCGGGTAGCGTCGCTGTTCCTCTGGCACTTTGTCGAGGAAATCGAGCATCGCAGTTCCGCGCTCATCGTCTACAACGCCGTGCACGACAGCTATCTGTATCGCGCAAAGACGATAGTCGGCGTGCTCGCGCATATGAATGAAATTCTGGGGATCATCTCCCGCGGCTTTCAGCAGCATGTACCGAAGGAGGACGGCGGCGAACTCGGTCAGCTATTACCAAATGGGCTCTCTGCGAGGGCAGTTCGGGCCGCGCTGCGAGCCGCGCATGAGCTCACTCAACCGGGTCAGTCGACCTACGCCGGAGTGCCCAGGGGGGAAGTCCTCGCCATGATCGCCGGTCTGATCCGCTCGCAGGGTCCGCGGCATAACCCTGAACACGAGATCATTCCCGAATTCGCCAGCAAATGGATACAACGCTACGCGGAGGAACCGAAGAGCGCCGCGCGTTGGTACTCCGTCGGAGCCGTAACGGGCTCGGACGGTCGATGACGGTTAACACGTTTCGCCCCAACGCATCCAGTGCTCACGCGGCCACCAGCCTGCCCCTAGAGTTCAACCATGCGTAGCCACGGATGGGCGGGCAACGCCCCAGCGACTGATGAAGAGGCCATCGACAGGATCCTCGACGCGGCCGACGACATCATCGCCGAACAGGGATCCTCGATGCGGCTCACCGACGTGGCGCGCACCTTGGGCGTCACCAGGCAGACGGTCTATCGCTATTTCCCGGGAACCGAGGCTCTCATGGTCGCCAGCGCAATGCGCTCGGCCCACGGCTTCCTCGACCAGCTCGCCGAGCACATCAGCGGACTCACAGAACCCGCCGCGGCGCTCGTCGAAGGTGTCGCATTCGCCGTCGAAAGCCTTGCCGGAGAACGCCAAATCGATCGTCTGTTGGGAAATGGAGCACCAGAAGGTCAGACGGTTTCCCTGACCTCCGACACGGCTCGTGCGTTCTCCCGCTCGATGCTGCATCGCCTCGACGTTGACTGGGAAATGTACGGCTTCGACGAAGCCGCGCTCGACGAGCTGGCCGAAATGGGCCTACGCACTTTGCATTCGATCCTTGTCGACCCGGGGCAGCCGCACCGAGACGGCGTCGCGTTGCGCAGGTTCATTGCCCGCTGGCTCGGCCCCGCGGTCATCTACCCGCGCCTGGCCCAAGCGATGGATGCACTGAGCTATCGTGCCGCCCCGATTCGGCAGCCGTGGCGATCCTGACGGCACCCCTTTCGCCCTATTTGTCCTAGACCGAACGTAATCCGGGCAAGAAGAGGCTTGCGACGGTGGCGGGGCTGAATGTTCCCGCACCGGTTCTCGTCCGAACCTTTGCCCCTAGTTCCGGCCCGAGACGCGTTACGCGACTGTCGCATCGTAACTGCGGGGTGGCAACAGCACGTTCCGTTTCGGTGCCGATGCCTTAACAACCACGGCCGCCCACTTCTTGGTCGGCCAGGCGTTGCTCGCAGCCGGAGTTCCACCAAGTCAGGCGTAGTTATCGGGCCGGCAGGGTTCTCCTCGCCTGCGAGACGACGCCTGGCACGGTGTTCGCCAGGTCTGGCCGACTCCTGGCGAATCTGTGAATCGTGCGATAGAACGACCAAAGTTGGCGTGGAGTAGGAACTTTCGGTAACCACGCCAACTCCCAGTGGATCCCGTTGATCGGGTCGTCGAAGAACACCGCGTAGTAGCCGGGCCAGTACTGGGGATACTCCTTCGGCTCGTCAGTGACGGGAATATCCGGCCCGATCAAGAATTCACGATGGAAGCGGTCGACCTCTCCCCTGCTTCGCGCCCACAGAGCGATGTGGTTGATTCCGACCGCTTGGTCGCGGTGTGCCAGCTTCGCTCCGGTACGCGCGGGCTGAATACCGATGTAGCTGTGCGGGTTGACGTGCCGCGTCATGTAATACGTCGACTGGTACTCCATGTTCAGCGACGAGAAGCTGCTGTAGCCGAGCCAGCCGAACAGCGAGTCGTAGAACGTGATCGAGTCGTCGTAGTCCAACACCGCAAATTCAATGTGACAGACGCCACGCCATCGCATCGTGCCCCCTCAAGACCGCTTACTACGCAATGTAGTACCTGCGGCGCTCACAATGAAGCCTCTTCTCCTGTTTCGACGTCGCCGTCAATCTCGATCGGCCCGACTCCCCGCGAGGTAGGCCGCGAGGTTGGCCAACGACGATCGAAGACCCTCGATATGGTCGTCCGCGGAAATGCCCGGCGGAACGTCATCGGCCCGGATGTCGACTCGGGTGCTGCCGGCACTCAGCGCGGTCACCGCCCAGGTCATGGTCATCGTTCCCGCGAACGAGGGGTCATCGGATTCGAAGTCGACGGCCTGCACGACCCGCTCGTCGGGCGCGATCTCGACGAACCGAGCATCTACGACATCGGAGTCGCCGCTTGACTTGCCACCCGACTCGGGCGGCTCGGCGTAGGTCAACCTCATCCGGTAGGACCCGCCGGGGCGGCCGTCGAAATGTTCGAACTCTCCGGACATACCTTGCGGCGGAAGCCATTCGACGAGCGCCTGCGGCTCCACCAGCGCGGCGTACACCCGACTCAGCGGAGCGGCAATCACCAACGAGGCGGTGTCGGTTCGTCCCATAACACCCAGGTTTCTAGACGTTGAAGCGGAACTCCACCACGTCGCCGTCGGCCATCACGTAGTCCTTGCCTTCGATCCTGACCTTGCCCGCCGCCTTGGCCGCGGCCATGGAACCGGCGGCGATCAGGTCGTCATAGGACACGATCTCGGCCTTGATGAAGCCCTTTTCGAAATCGGTGTGGATCACCCCGGCGGCCTTCGGCGCGGTGTCGCCTTGGTGAATCACCCACGCGCGCGCCTCTTTTGGGCCGGCCGTCAGAAATGTCTGCAACTTGAGGGTGTGGAAACCAGCGCGGGCCAGTGCATCGAGGCCCCGTTCGCTCTGCCCGATCGACTCCAGCAGTTCGGCGGCCGACTCGTCGTCGAGCTCGTTCAGCTCCGCTTCGATGGCCGCGTCCAGGAACACCGCGTCGGCGGGCGCCACCAGCTCACGCAGCTCGGCGGTCCGCGCCGCATCGGTCAGCACGGCCTCGTCGGCATTGAAGACATACAGAAACGGCTTGGTGGTCAACAGGTTCAGCTCTCGTAGCAAGGACGCATCCACCCCGGCGCCGAACAGGGTCTTTCCGCCGTCGAGCGTCTCCTGGGCCGCGGCCGCCGCGTCGTACACCGGCCTGCGCTCCTTATTGGTGCGGGCCTCCTTCTCCAGCCTCGGCAGAGCGCGTTCCAGGGTCTGCAGGTCGGCCAGGATCAACTCCGTCTCAACCACCTCGATGTCCGATCGGGGATCCACCTCACCGGCCACATGGGTCACATCGTCATCGGAGAACACCCGGACCACCTGGCAGATGGCGTCACATTCGCGGACGTGGGCCAGGAACTTGTTGCCCAGCCCCGCCCCCTCGGACGCGCCCTTGACCAGGCCGGCGATGTCGACGAATGTCACCGGCGCCGGCACGACGCGCTGGGACGCGAACAACTCGGCCAGCTTGTCCAGGCGCGGATCGGGCAGCGGAACGACGCCCTCGTTCGGTTCGATCGTCGCGAACGGATAGTTGGCCGCCAGTACGTTGTTGCGGGTCAGCGCGTTGAACAGCGTCGACTTACCGACGTTGGGCAGACCGACGATTCCCAGGCTCAGGCTCACAGGGACCCAAGTCTAGGGGTCGCCGGGGGCACCGGCCGCTGTGGACCATTCGTGCGCGATCGGCATGGCACGCCCGGGATCCCTACGAGGTATTTACGGGGCTTTCGGCCCATTGCCGGTACGGTCTACATGTGTCAGGACAGCGGGCAAAATCGACGGTGGAGGCCTCCCACCGCTCGATCCACCCAGATATCCCAGGTGTGCCGTGGTACGCCGCCCTGCTTCTCGCCGTCACCGCCACCGCCATCGGTTACGGAATCGACGCCGGCCAGAAGGAGCTGACGCATGTCTTCGCCGGCTTCTATATAGCCGGTTGCGTGGCCGCGGTGCTGGCAGTGCGCCAGGACGGGCTTTTCACCGCGATGATCCAGCCTCCGCTGATACTTTTCTGCGCGGTACCCGGCGCCTACTGGTTGTTCCACGACGCCAAGGTCGGCCACCTCAAAGACCTGTTGATCAACTGCGGCTATCCACTCATCGAGCGCTTCCCGCTGATGCTGGGAACCGCCGGCGTGGTGCTGCTGATCGGGCTGGCCAGATGGTACTTCGGGATGTCGCACGGGACGACCGCGACGCCGAAGAGCTCCGACGACGCGGAGGCCACCGACGCCAAGTCCGTCGTTGGCGGCATTGTCGCCAAACTGCGCGCGATCGTGCGCCCGGAATCCAATGAGGACGACGCCGACGAGGCAGTCTCGGCCAAGGCGCGGCGCACCCGCGGGGCCGGTTCCGCGTCGCGGGCCCGCCGGACGGCGCGCAGTGATCGGAGCCCCACCCGCTCCACCCGAACCCGTTCCCGCCGTACCCGGGAACCGCTCGACGACGCGGGCGAACCCGGCGAGCGGCGCTCGCCCCGGAGAGGTTCGACGACCGCCCGGGACTACGACGCCGCGGAACCGCCCCGCCGGCCACGCCGCCGCCCGAGGCCGGATGCCGATCCCGATGCGCGCGGTCAGTCCCGGGAAGGCCGTCGGGAGCCCCGCAGCCGCCGCAGCCCCTACGAGCGGCCGTACGAGCAGCCGAGGTCGCGTTTCGAAGGCTCGGATCGGTACGGGGACCCGTTTGACCCGCCCGGGTCCTCGGAGCGTTTCGGCCGCTACGACAGCTACGAGTCCCCCTACGAGCCGAGGCGACGCCGCCCCGCGCCGAACGGCAACAACGGGACGCATCACCCCATCTCGCAGGCGCGCTACCGGGGGGCCGGTGCACCAGACGAGGCCGCGCCCGAGCGGCGGAACCGCTCACGGACGTATGGCCGGCCTCAGCGACCCCCGACGGAATGGGAATACGACGGCTGAGCAGCGGCCGGCGCCCGATGTGTCAGAGCAGTGACCGGATCTCGCGCGGCAGCGCGAACACCAGGGTTTCCTGTGCCGTGCTGACCGGTTGCACCACGTCGTAGCCGTAGTCGGCGAGCCGCTCCAGCACACCGCGCACCAATACCTCGGGGACGGACGCGCCGGACGTCACGCCCACAGTGGTCACCCCTTCCAGCCATGCCGGCTGGATATCGTCGGCCCAGTCGACCAAGTGGGCGGCCGCGGCCCCGCCGCCCAGCGCCACCTCGACCAGCCGCACCGAGTTCGAGGAGTTCCGCGAACCGACGACGATCACCAGCTGGCACTCGGGGGCCATCGCCTTGACGGCGACCTGCCGGTTCTGCGTCGCGTAGCAGATGTCGTCGCTGGGCGGATCCTGCAGCTTCGGGAAGCGCTGGCGCAGCCGGTCGACGATCTCCATGGTTTCGTCGACCGACAGCGTGGTCTGCGACAGCCAGACCAGCTTGTTCTCGTCCCGGACCGTCACGTTGTCCACGGCGGCGACTCCGTCGACCAGCTGCACATGGTCGGGCGCCTCGCCCGCGGTCCCGATGACCTCCTCGTGGCCTTCGTGGCCGATGAGGAGGATGTCGTAGTCGTTGCGCGCGAACCGCCTGGCCTCGTTGTGCACCTTGGTCACCAGCGGGCAGGTGGCGTCGATGGTGTGCAGGTTGCGTGCGGCGGCCGCGGCGTGCACGGTGGGCGCGACCCCGTGCGCTGAGAACACCACGATGGAACCCTCGGGGACCTCGTCGGTCTCCTCGACGAACACCGCACCGGCCTTTTCCAAGGTGGTGACCACGTGCCGGTTGTGCACGATCTCGTGACGCACGTACACCGGCGCGCCGTGCTTTTCCAGCGCGCGTTCGACGGTCTCGACGGCTCTATCCACGCCCGCGCAGTAACCACGCGGCTCGGCCAGAAGCACTCGCTTGCGGGCTGGATCGCTGGCTACCGAGCTGGACGCGCCGGGAATTCCCATGTCGACAGTCGGCGGCATGACACCCAGGGTACGTTCTGCGGACACGGGCTTGCCAGCTCGCGCCGGCGGGCTTGGAGTTAGCGGTCGCTTAAGGCAATCTTGGACCCATGGCTACTGCACCGTATGGAGTTCGGCTACTGGTCGGCGCGGCGACAGTCGCCGTCGAGGAGACCATGAAGCTGCCGAAAACCATCCTGATGTACCCCATGACATTAGCCAGTCAGGCGGCGCACCTTGTGATGCGATTTCAGCAGAACCTCGCCGAACTGGCGATCAAGGGTGACAGCACCCTGGAGAACATCTTTCCGCCAAAGGATGAGCAGCCGGAATGGGCAACGTTCGACGAGGACCTGCCCGAAGCGGTCGAAGCGCCCGGCCCCGCCGACGACGGTATCGGCGAGGGCGATCGGCGAACCGAGGGGAGGTTCGCGTTGTACTCGCTCGCCGACGCCGCGTCCGATGCCGCCCCGTTGAAGCAGGGCAGGAAATCCGCGGACGCGCCGGCGGTTCCGCAACCGTCGGTGGTGACCGAGCTGGACTACGCGGCGCTGACGCTGGCGCAGCTGCGGGCCCGTCTGCAATCGCTGAGCGTCGACGAACTCGAAGCCCTGCTGGCATACGAGCAGGCCACCAAGGGCCGCGCGCCTTTTCAGACGCTGCTCGCCAACAGGATCACCCGCGCGAACGCGAAGTGACCCCGGCCGCACAATCCGAACCGAACTCCGCCGAGAACCCATTTCCGGTGCGCGCGGTGGCAATTCGGGTCGCCGGCTGGATCGACAAGCTCGGCACGGTATGGGTTGAGGGCCAGCTGGCCCAGATCAGCGCGCGGGCCGACTCCAAGACGGTGTTCATGGTGCTGCGCGATCCGGCTGCCGACATGTCGCTGACCGTGACCTGTTCACGCGACTTGGTGGCCAACGCGCCGGTGAAACTGACCGAGGGCACGCAGGTGGTGGTGTGCGGGAAGCCGTCGTTCTACACCGGTCGGGGCACGTTCTCGCTGCGGCTCAGCGAGATTCGCGCCGTCGGGGTGGGCGAGCTGCTGGCACGGATCGATCGGCTGCGCCGGCTGCTGGACGCCGAAGGGCTCTTCGACCCCCGGCTCAAGCGACCAATCCCCTTCCTGCCCAACATGATCGGCCTGATCACCGGCCGGGCCAGCGCCGCCGAACGCGACGTGACGACGGTGGCCACCGGACGCTGGCCCGGGGCGCGTTTCGCCGTGCGAAACACCGCGGTCCAGGGACCCAATGCGGTGGCGCAGATCGTCGAGGCGCTATACGAACTCGACCGCCAGGTCGAGGTCGACGTCATCGTGGTGGCCCGCGGCGGCGGTAGCGTCGAGGACCTGTTGCCGTTCTCCGACGAGACGCTGTGCCGCGCCATCGCGGCGTGCCGAACCCCGGTCATCAGCGCGGTCGGTCACGAACCCGACAATCCGCTGTGCGACCTGGTTGCCGACCTGCGCGCCGCCACCCCGACCGACGCGGCCAAGAAGGTCGTGCCCGACACCGCTGCCGAGCAGCGCCTGATCGATGATCTGCGCCGGCGAAGCGCGCAGGCGCTGCGCAACTGGGTGGCTCGCGAACAACGCGCGCTGGCCCAGGTCCGCAGCCGCCCGGTGCTCGCCGAACCGCTGACGGTCCTGACGGCGCGCGCCGAGGAGATTCATCGCGCCCGGGTGGCGATTCGCCGCGACGTCACCCGCCTGGCCGCCGCGGAGACGGAGCGCGTCGGTCACCTGAGCGCGCGGCTGGCGACGCTGGGCCCGGCGGCCACCCTGGCCCGCGGCTATGCCGTGGTGCAGGCGGTGCCGGACTCCGGGGCCCCGGTGGTGCTGCGGTCGGTCGCCGACGCGCCCGCCGGCAGCCGGCTACGGGTGCGGGTGGCCGACGGCGCGATCGCCGCGGTGAGCGAAGGGCAGACCGATGGCCGGTGAAGACGAGCAGTCAATGACGCCTATTAGTAACCTCGGCTACGAAGCGTGCCGGGACGAGCTGATCGAAGTCGTCCGCCTGCTGGAGCAGGGAGGCCTGGATCTCGACGCGTCGCTGAAACTGTGGGAAAGGGGCGAGGAGCTTGCAAAAATGTGCGAGGAACACTTAGCTGGCGCCCGCAAGCGGATTGAGGATGCGCTCGCGGCCGGCCAGGCGGACGACGCCTGATCTCGGCCAATTTGCGAAACGCAAACCATGATCATTTTCGAAATTGGAACACGTTTCAGTTATGCTGCGGCCCATGGCTGATGCATCACTGACCACCGAACTCGGCCGCGTCCTCGTCACCGGCGGCTCCGGGTTCGTCGGCGCCAATCTGGTCACCACCCTGCTGGACCGCGGCCACCACGTGCGCTCGTTCGACCGCGCGCCGTCGCCGCTTGCGCAGCACCCGCAACTGGATGTGCTCGAGGGCGACATCACCGACACGGCGATCTGCGCCCAAGCGGTGGACGGCATCGACACCATCTTCCACACCGCGGCGATCATCGATTTGATGGGTGGCGCGTCGGTGACGGACGCATACCGGCAGCGCAGCTTCGGGGTCAACGTCGGCGGCACCGAGAACCTGGTGCACGCCGGGCAGGCGGCGGGGGTGAAGCGATTCGTCTACACCTCGTCCAACAGCGTCGTGATGGGCGGCCAAAACATCCCCGGCGGGGACGAGACGCTGCCCTACACCAACCGGTTCAACGACCTGTATACCGAGACGAAGGTCGTCGCCGAGCGGTTCGTGCTGTCGCAGAACGGCATTGGCGAAATGTTGACCTGCGCGATTCGGCCCAGCGGAATCTGGGGCCGCGGCGATCAGACGATGTTCCGCAGGCTGTTCGAAAGCGTGATCGCCGGCCACGTCAAGGTGCTGATCGGCCGCAAGTCGGCCCGACTGGATAACTCCTACGTGCACAACCTCATTCACGGTTTCATCCTGGCCGCCCAGCACCTCGTCCCCGGGGGCGCGGCGCCGGGTCAGGCGTACTTCATCAACGACGACGAACCGATCAACATGTTCGAGTTCGCGCGGCCGGTCGTCGAGGCGTGCGGCGTGAACTGGCCCCGGGTACGGGTCAACGGCCCCCTCGTCCGCGCGGCGATGACCGGTTGGCAGCGGCTGCATTTCCGCTTCGGCATACCCGCGCCGCTGCTCGAGCCGCTGGCCGTGGAGCGACTGTATCTGGACAATTACTTCTCGATCGCCAAGGCCCGCCGCGACCTCGGCTATGAGCCCCCATTCACCACCGAACAGGCGATGGCGGAATGCCTGCCCTATTACGTCGACATGTTCAATCGCATGAAATGCCAGGCGCAGCAGGCTAAGCCCGCGGGGTAGCACGGCGATTCCCCATTGCGACATCGGGGATACCAATGCGACAGACTGAACCCATGACGCTCCTCCGCGCCGATCCCGTCCTCGCGGTGCACGACCTTGACCGTGCGGCGGAGTGGTTCACCCGAATACTGAATTGCACGGTGACGGAGCCCGACCCGGGCAATTGGGCATTCTGCTCGGCCGGGTCGGTGACGTTCAGGCTCGGCCGCTGCCCGGAGTCGTTGCCGGCGTCGGACCTCGGGGACCACAGTTACATCGCGTATTTGACCGTCGCGGGCATCGACGAGTACCACAGGCGCGCTCTCGCTGAAGGAGCCGACATTCTCAAGCCCCCGACGATCGAACCCTGGGGCCGCCGCGAGATGGGTCTGCGATCGCCCGACGGACACCGGTTCATGCTCTCGGAGCCGCTGTAGCTTCGGCCTTGGCGGACCTACCGGAAACCCACCATCTCGCTGCCCCAGGCCGCGCGGATGTTCGCATCGACATCGTGCGCGACGGTGTCGCGCTTGTCGATGACCAGGCAAACGCGATCGGCCTCCCGGTAGGGCCTCCAGTCCGGCTCGCCGGCCGGGCCCGCCGGCTTTGACTGCGCAGCGAAATTGATCCACCGGGTGCGCATTCTCTTGGAGACCGCCTTGGCGGTTTTGCTGCCGCCCAGTTTCAGCGTGGGATCCTTCGGCGCCCCGAGATTGCCCCAAACGTAGGGCAATTCGGTGGCGTGAGCGGCATTGACCAACAGCAGCTTCAGTAGTGGGGTCGCATAATCGAACCGGTACAGGTACACCGGTGCCACGCGGGCGTGGCCCTCGGCCAGCCAGACCGAGGGCATGCGGAACCCGACGTCGGTTGCGATGCTCAAACTCCTTGCCCTGCGCCGCAACCGAGAATACGTCAACCCGATCTGCTCGTCCGTCGGCAATTGCAGGTCGGGTTGCTCGGCGGCGATCTGGTCGAACATCGACGTGATCGCGCGAGGCGTGATCGGCATCAGCCGCGACCGCATCAGCCGGAAGAGCGCCGCCTCGTGCTTGTTGGTCCCGATGACCAAGGGGACCGGCAGCGAGCGGCCCTCCTGCACGCGCTTGACCGGGTAGTCGTCCAGCAACTCGCCGTCGATGATCGGGACGAACGCCAGGAGGCCCGGATTACGCACGGGCACTTCATCGAAGACCTCTTGGGAAGCGGCAAGCAGCACCGCGGTCGGCACGTCGGGCAACCGGTCCGCGTCGACGTCAAGCCTGTCGAGGACGGTCTCGGCGACGCGCTCGGCCCTGCGCCGGTCGTATACCGACGTGGCCGGTGAACTCTGGGCGATCGCGCGGGCGAACAGCCCCCCGGCCGACGGGCTGGCCAGCAGGGTCGTCACGATCCCCGCGCCGGCGGACTCACCGAATAGCGTGACGTTGCAAGGATCGCCGCCGAACGCCGCGATGTTGTCGCGCACCCAGCCCAGTGCGGCCAGCACGTCGCGCAGCCCGACGTTGGAGTCGAACCGCCGCCGCGAACTGCTAAACGACGACAGGTCCATGAAACCGAGCGCTCCCACTCGGTAGTTGACCGTGACCACGATGACCTCGCCGTCGCCGGCCAGCCGCCGCCCATCGTAGAGCGCCTGACTGCCCGATCCCAGGACGTACGCGCCCCCGTGGAGCCACACCATCACGGGCTTTCCGTCGCCCGGCTGGGTGCCAGACGACGCCCAGACGTTCAGCCGCAGGCAGTCTTCGCCCTGCGGCGCGCCCAAATCGAGCGGCATGTTGGGGAAGACCGGCTGCGGGCAGGCCGGCCCGTAGCGGGTGGCGTCGGCGACCTTCTTCCACCGCTCGGGGGGCTGCGGCGCCCGGAAGCGCAGCGCGCCGACGGGCGGGGCGGCGTACCGGATGCCCTTCCACGAGCTGACGCGGCCGTCGTCGGCGCCGCGGACGGGGCCGAAGGCGGTTTCGACCACCCGGTCACTGGTCGTTGTCGTCATGCGTGTGGAACTTTCCTAACCAAGGCGCTCGGTGAGGAACTCGACTACCCGCTTGCGGGCCTCGTACGCCGGCTGGCCGTCGACTTCGCGGACCTCGTCGGTCAACACCGAGTGCGCCAGCTTGCCGAAACCGCCCACATTGCCCGGCCGCGAGTCGATCTCGATCACCTCGAACGCGTCACCGAGGCGCTCCTTGAGCACCGCGAACCGTTCGCGCGGCACGGCGCTGTCCTCGCTGAACCGCAGACCCATCGCGCATAGGCCGTCGTTGGCGCAGCGATCGGCCACGGTGGCCAGTTCTGATTCGCTCAGGCCGGGATCGCGGCGCCGCGCACGCCCCAGCGGCAGCGGTACCGACGGCTGCGAAAGCACCGGGGCCAGCACGGCGTCGTCGACCGCGACGGCCAGCGCGAAACCGCCCGTGAAGCATTGGCCGATCACGCCGACACCCTTGCCGGGGGTCGACGCGTTGAGGTCACGGGCCAGCGCGCGCAGGAACATCGACACCGGCCGCTGCTTGTTCGTCGCGAAGGCCGCGAATTCCTTTGCCACACAAGCCCGGCTGATCGAGGAGGCGATGTAACCGACCGTCTTGGGTTTGCCCGGCTCACCGAACAGCGACGGCATGGCGACGGTGAAGCCGTTGTCCACCAGGTGATTGCCCAGGGCCAGCACGCCGGGGTGGATCCCGGGTATCTCGGGAATCAGCACCACCCCCGGGCCGCTGCCCTTGCGGTAGACGTCATGGGTGTAGCCGCCTCCGCTGAACGGCGCCGCCGACCATCCGGATAGATCTGCTTGGGGTGCAGTCACGCTCGGCCTTCCTTCAGCGCGCGGGTAACGGCGGCTGCGATTGCGTCGCCGACGCCAGCGTACGGAACTGATCGGTGTTGCCGGCACCGGTTATCGCGATTTGGGTGGCCCCGGTCGGGCCGGTGAGCCGGGTGGTCCACACCGGCTCGGCGTCCGCCCCGCTCTGGCCGGCGCCGTTGTAGACCACCCAGTTGGTCCCGGCGACGTCGACCGTTCCGCCCGGATACGCCGACGAATGGATCGAGCCCACCAGCTTGTCCTCGTCGGCGTTGCTCTGGGTGAGGCTCAGATACATCCCGCTCGGGCTGATGTAGCCGACGACCGAGATGGCCGCGTTCACCCGTTGACCGGTCGAGGGATCGGTGCGCCCGCCCTGGATGCCGCCGCGACTGCCGGAGTTGGCCTGCCAGCCGGCGGGCAGCTTGGGCAGCCGAATGGGGAAGCCGAGCGTCGCGGCGTCGGCCCGCAGCGCCGCCGGCGCGTCGTAGGACGGGACGGCGCCCTGGTGACTGCCGGGCTGGAACGAGCACATCCCCACCAGACCGGCCAGCAAAATGCACCCGATGACCAGCGGCATCAGTGACCAGAACATGTCGCGGCCGTCCTGCAGCAACCGCGGTTTGGCCGGCCTGGCAGCCGGTCCGGCCGCGCGGGCCGGCTCGCCGGCTACCTGGCCCTCCGAGCTGGCATTCAGCGGCGGCTCTTCGGTCATCCCCCGAGTATCCCAGTTCCAGCAGACCGATCAGCTTCTGGGACAATCTCCAACCATGACAGTTGAGGGCAACCGCCCATCTGGACGGCCACGTGGTGAAGCCCCGGACCGCAACCTGGCCCTGGAACTGGTCCGGGTGACCGAGGCCGGCGCCATGGCGGCCGGCCGCTGGGTGGGCCGCGGCGACAAAGAGGGCGGCGACGGCGCGGCAGTCGACGCGATGCGCGAACTGGTCAACACGGTGTCGATGCGCGGCGTGGTGGTCATCGGCGAGGGCGAGAAGGACCATGCGCCGATGCTCTACAACGGCGAGGAGGTCGGCAACGGCGACGGCCCGGAGTGCGACTTCGCCGTGGATCCGATCGACGGCACCACGTTGATGAGCAAGGGCATGCCCAACGCCATCTCGGTCCTGGCGGTCGCCGACCGCGGCGCGATGTTCGACCCGTCGGCGGTGTTCTACATGAACAAGATCGCCGTCGGGCCCGAGGCCGCCAACGTGCTCGACATCACCGCCCCGATCGCCGAGAACATCAAGGCCGTGGCCAAGGTGAAAGCGCTGTCGGTACGCGACATGACCGTGTGCATCCTGGACCGGCCCCGGCACGCCCAGCTGATCGAGGACGTGCGGCTGACCGGTGCCCGCATCCGGCTGATCACCGACGGCGACGTCGCCGGCGCCATCTCGGCCTGCCGGCCGCACTCGGGCACCGACATGCTGGCCGGGATCGGCGGCACGCCCGAGGGGATCATCGCCGCCGCCGCGATCCGGTGTATGGGCGGCGCCATCCAGGCGCAGCTGGCACCCAAGGACGACGAGGAACGCCAGAAGGCGATCGACGCCGGCCACGACGTCGATCGGGTGCTGACCACCGAGGACCTGGTGTCCGGCGAGAACGTCTTCTTCTGCGCCACCGGGGTCACCAACGGCGACCTGCTCAGCGGCGTGCAGTACTACCCCGGCGGCTGCACCACGCAGTCGATCGTGATGCGGTCGAAGTCGGGCACTGTCCGAATGATCGAGGCCTATCACCGGCTCTCGAAGCTCAACGAGTACTCCGCGATCGACTTCACCGGCGACAGCACCGCCGCCTATCCCCTGCCCTGACCGACACCAGCGAGGACTGCTACCTATGGCCGATAGCGCCACCGATACCGAATACCGCATCGAACACGACACCATGGGCGAGGTCCGGGTACCCGCAAAGGCGTTGTGGCGCGCACAAACCCAGCGCGCCGTGGAGAACTTTCCCATCTCGGGCCGGGGCCTGGAGCGCACCCAGATCCGCGCCCTGGGCCTGCTGAAGGGCGCGTGCGCGCAGGTCAACAAGGACCTCGGGTTGCTGGCACCGGAGAAGGCGGACGCCATCATCGCCGCGGCCGCCGAAATCGCCGACGGCCAACACGACGACCAGTTCCCCATCGACGTCTTCCAGACCGGGTCGGGCACCAGCTCCAACATGAACACCAACGAGGTGATCGCGAGCATCGCCGCGGCCAACGGTGTCACGGTGCACCCCAACGACGACGTGAACATGTCGCAGTCGTCCAACGACACCTTCCCGACCGCCACCCACATCGCGGCGACCGAGGCCGCGGTGCGTCACCTGATCCCGGCGCTCGAGGTGTTGCACGAAGCGCTGGAGAGCAAGGCCCGCGAATGGCACACCGTGGTCAAGTCGGGCCGCACCCATCTGATGGACGCCGTTCCGGTGACCCTCGGCCAGGAATTCAGCGGCTACGCCCGCCAGATCGAGGCGGGGATCGAGCGGGTGCGCGCCACGCTGCCACGGCTGGGCGAGCTGGCGATCGGCGGGACCGCGGTCGGCACCGGCCTCAACGCCCCCGACGGCTTCGGAGCCCGGGTGGTAGAGACGCTGATCGCGTCCACCGGGCTGAACGAATTGCGCACGGCCGCCAACTCTTTCGAAGCTCAGGCGGCGCGCGACGGTTTGGTCGAGGCCTCCGGCGCCCTGCGCACCATCGCGGTGTCGCTGACCAAGATCGCCAACGACATCCGCTGGATGGGGTCGGGCCCACTGACCGGCCTGGCGGAGATCCAGCTGCCGGACCTGCAGCCGGGTAGCTCGATCATGCCGGGCAAGGTGAATCCCGTTCTGCCGGAAGCAGTTACGCAGGTAGCCGCCCAGGTGATCGGCAATGACGCCGCGGTGGCCGTCGGCGGCTTGTCCGGCGCGTTCGAACTGAACGTCTACATCCCGATGATGGCCCGCAACATCCTCGAGTCGTTCAAGCTGCTGACCAACGTGTCGAGGCTGTTCGCGGACCGGTGCATCACCGGCCTGGTCGCCAACGTCGACCACCTTCGGGAGCTGGCCGAATCGTCGCCGTCGATCGTGACGCCGCTCAACTCGGCGATCGGCTACGAGGAGGCCGCCGCGGTGGCCAAGCAGGCCCTCAAGGAACGCAAGACGATTCGCCAGACCGTGATCGACCGCGGCCTGATCGGCGAGAAGCTCTCGGAAGAAGAACTGGACCGCCGCCTGGATGTCTTGGCGATGGCCAAGGTCAAGCCGGCGAAGTAGGCGGGTGGTGCAGCGATGACGACTCCTCCCGGCGGCCCCTACGGCCAGGGGCCTTACGGAAATCCGTATGGGCAGCAACCCTATTGGGGCGGCCAGCCCCAGGGCGGCCCGCAACCGTACCCGCCGACCGGCCCTTACCAGTATCCGCCCCAGGCGTATCCGCAAGCGGGACAGCCGTTCCCGCCCGGAGCGTACCCACCCGGGCCCCCACCCGGGGGCCCGGGCTCGAAGCTGCCCTGGCTGATCGTCGGGGGCCTCGTCATCCTGGCCGTCATCGCGCTGGTGGCCACCCTGGTCGTGATGCGCGGCGGCAGCCACGGCAAGTCCCCGGCCGCCGGGCCGTCGTCGACCAGCAGCACGACCAGCCAACCGAAGGGTCAGCAGACCGCCACCGACTGCACCCCGAACGTGTCCGGCGGTGAGATACCGCGGACGGACTCGATCGCCGCCGGCAAGCTCTCGTTCCCGGCCAGCGCGGTGCCGCCCAACTGGACGGTGTTCTCCGACGACCAGAACCCGAACCTGATCGGCGCCGTGGGTGTCGCCCAGGAAGTGCCCGGGGCCAGTCAGTGGATGATGACGGCGGAGGTCGGCGTCAGCAACCTCGTCTCCAGCATGGACGTCACCGCCCAGGCGTCGAAGTTGTTGCAGTGCATCGCCAACGGGCCCGGATACGCGAACGCGTCGCCCACCTTGGGACCGACCAAGACGTCGTCGATCACCGTTGACGGGACCAAGGCCGCCCGCGCCGACGGCGACGTCACGATCGCCGACCGCACCCGCAACGTCAAAGGCGACTCCGTCAGCGTCATCGCCGTCGACACCAAACCGGTCACCGTGTTCGTGGGCAGCACACCCATCGGTGATAGCGCTTCCGCGGACATCATCGGGCGGATCATCGCCGCGCTGAAGGTCGCGAAGTCCTGACGCGGCCCGACTAGGCCGGCGCGGAGACGTGGGTGGCTTCGGATCGCCCCCGCAGAACGGTGGAATAGCACTCGGCCCAATGCGTTGCCTCGGTCTGGTCCGCCCGCTCGATGGCCGCCGCCGCGCACAGGATCCGCCGGTCGGCGGTCTTGGCGAGGTCCGCCAGCCGCGCGGCCTCGTTGACCGCGTCGCCGATCACCGTGTACTCGTACCGGTTTTCGGCGCCGATGTTGCCGGCGAAGACGCGGCCCGCCGAGACGCCGATGCCGAAATCGACCGGTAGCCGACGCAGTTGGGTGCCCAGGGCGCGGGCGGTCGCGAGCGCGGCCGACGCCGGCTCGCTGGTCGCCAACGGTGCCCCGAAGACGGCAAGCGCGGCATCCCCGGCGAATTTGTTGATCAGCCCGTGGTGTTCGTCGACGGCATCGACGACGATGCAGAAGAAATCGTTGAGGACTTCGGCGACCTCTTGCGGGGGACGGCTTTCCGCCAGCTGCGTCGAGCCCACCAGGTCGATGTAGAGCACCGCCGCCTCGACCACGTCCCCCGACAGCGATGCACCCTCGTCGATGGCGCGCTGGGCGACGTCCGCCCCGACGTGGCGCCCGAATAGGTCGCGCAACCGGTCGCGCTCGGCCAACCCGGCCACCATGCGATTGAAACCCGTTTGCAGACGGCCGATTTGCGAGCGCTCATACGCCCCGACGTAGGTCCCGATGCGGCCGTGTTCGACCTCCGCCATGGCGTCGACCACCTCGCCGAGCGGGTCGGAAATGGACCGTGACGTCAAGATCATGGTCGGCAGCCCGAGCACCAATGCGGCCAGGGACACCACGAGGATCGGAACATCCAGCGACGCGGACTTCTCGATCAGCCACCCGTACGAACGAAGGACAACCAGAGTTGCGATCACCCCGATGGGGAAGGCGCTGCACAAAAACCACAGCAGGACCAGTCGCGCGTACACGCCGGGCACTGCCAGCCGCGGCTCGCAGCCGAGCGTGGCGGCGCGCATGATGGGGCGCAGGACGCGCTGCGCGAGCAGCATCGCCGTGCCGGCGGCGGCCGGCCCGCCGAGCAGCACACCGAGCGCGATGGGCAGCAGCAGCTGCGCCCCGCCGTCCAGGTTCAGCAACATGAAGATGCCGCCGCTGACAGCCCACGCCCCGAACAGGATCGCGGACTGGCGGCCGGGCAGCTTCATCGCGGCCTCGCGCTGCTCCTGGTTGGGTTCGGCCCCGGCCGCGTACCAGCGCAGCGTCGGGGCCGCGCTCAGCATCGCGGCCGCCGCGACGCCGACGATGCCCAACAACACGAGCACCAACACCGCCGCGGTGTTGGCCTTCGCGAAGTCGGCGTTGGCTCCGACCGACGTGTGGCCCCGCAGTGGAACCAAGATGGCGGCCGCTTCGATGACGGCCAGAAAGTAGGACAGGGCGAGGTCGACCCCGTATTGAATCGCCAACCGGCGGGCGGACTTTCGTTGCCCCACCGACGCTCGCGGCCGGCAATTCCGAAGCCGCGCGGCCGTGTGGGCCCACAAGCTGATGCTAGGCACCGTTGTTGGGGCCCCCCGAGTTCTGGCCCGGGATGTCGGTGATCGCGAAGTTGGGCATCGGCTTGGGCGAGGACGTGCTCGGCAGCGGCGGGATATCACCGGGCGGGATGTCGTGGAGTTCGTTCACCGGCGGCCCGTTCTCGCGGCTGCCATAGCTGCTCCCCGGCGCCCGCGGGCCCAGCAGTTCACTGACCGTCACCATCCGGTAGCCGTTGGCCTTGAGCACCGGGATGAACTGGTAGACCAAATCGACGGTGCTCGAGTAGGTGTCATGGAACAACACCACCGAACCCGGCTTGATGTACGTCATCAGCATGTACCGCGTCGCCGCCGTGTTCGAGTCGTTCGCCCAGTCGAAAGGAATGACATCCCAAAGGATTTCGGCGAGCCCGAACCGGCCCGCCGTCTGGCGCACGGCATCGTTGGACAGCCCGCCGGCGGGGCGATACAGGTTGGGGGTCCGGCCGGTGGCGGCGGCGATCGCGTCGTTGGCCTTGGAAAACTGGGGGCCGATGTCTTCGGGAGGGATCGTCACCATGTTGGGGTGTTCCCAGGTGTGGTTGCCGATCTCCATCCCAGCGTCGGCGACCTGCTTGGCCCCCGCGGGGTTCGCGGCCACCTTGTTGCCGATCTCGAAGAACGTGGCCTTCGCGTCGTTGTCCTTCAGGATCTGCAGCAGCCGGCCGTCGAATGGGCTGGGTCCGTCGTCGAACGTCAGCGCGACACACTTGACCACCGAGCAACTGAGATTGTCGGCGCGCGTCACGTGACCGGTCAGACCCCCGATCACCAGCACCGCAACCGCCGCGACGACACCGACAACCGTGCGCCAATAGCGCCAGGCTTGGCTGTCGGGTCTTTTCGGCACCGTCGCAGTTTAACGAACGGCTGGCCAGGCGAAATGCGCCGTCACTGCGGTCCGGCGATCTCCTCGAGCATCTCGGTGACCAGCGCGGCAATCGGCGATCGCTCGCTGCGCAACAGCGTGATGTGGGCGAACAGCGGGTGGCCTTTGAGCTTCTCGATCACCGCGGCGACCCCGTCGTGCCGGCCTACCCGCAGGTTGTCGCGCTGGGCGATGTCGTGCGTCAGCACCACCCGCGACCCGGCTCCCAGCCGGGACAGCACCGTCAGCAAGACGTTGCGTTCCAGCGACTGGGCCTCGTCGACGATGACGAACGAGTCGTGCAATGACCGGCCGCGGATGTGGGTCAGCGGCAGCACCTCGAGCATGCCCCGGGAGAGCACCTCTTCGAGCACGGCCGGGCTGGCCAGTCCCTCGAGCGTGTCGAAGACGGCCTGCGCCCAGGGGCCCATCTTCTCGCTCTCGCTGCCGGGCAGGTAGCCCAGCTCCTGTCCGCCCACGGCGTAGAGCGGCCGGAAGACCACCACCTTGCGCTGGGTCCGCCGTTCCAGGACAGCCTCCAGGCCCGCGCACAACGCCAGCGCCGACTTGCCGGTGCCGGCTTTTCCGCCCAGCGATACGATGCCCACCGACTCGTCGAGCAGCAGGTCGAGGGCCACCCTCTGTTCGGCGGACCGGCCGCGCAGGCCGAATGCCTCGCGATCGCCGCGAACCAGCTGCACGCGTTTGTCCGCATTGACCCGGCCCAGCGCGTGCGAGCTGCCGCCAAGCAGTCGAATGCCGGTGTGGCAGGGCAGGTCTCGCGCTTCGGTCAGATCGATCTCACCCTCGGCGAACAGCGCGTCGATGTCCTCGGCGGCGGTCTCGACCTCGCGCATCCCCGACCATCCGGAGGCCACCACGTCTTGAGCGTGATACTCGTCGGCGGCCAGCCCGACCGCGGCGGCCTTGACGCGAAGCGGAATATCCTTGCTGACCAACGTAACTCGCTTGCCTTCGGCGGCGAGGTTGGCGGCGCAGCTCAAAATACGGCAGTCGTTGTTGTCGCTGCGGAAACCGGCGGGTAGCACCGCGGGGTCGGTGTGGTTGAGCTCGACGTGAAGCGTACCGCCTTGTGCCCCAACGGGAATGGGCTGATCAAGCCGGCCATGCAGAAGCCGGAGATCGTCGAACAGGCGCAACGCCTGACGGGCGAACCAACCCAGCTCGTGATGATGCCGTTTGGCCTCGAGTTCGCTGATCACCACCAGCGGAACCACCACCTCGTGCTCGGCGAACCGGCTGCACGCCCAGGGGTCGGACAGCAGCACGGAGGTGTCGATCACGTAGGTCCGGATTTCGGTCACGTAGCGCTCCTCGAGCGGGATGAGCCCGCGCGGACCCGCACAGGCATGTCGGCGGGAACTGCGACACCAGGACCGGGGCCGGTCCTTCCGTTGTGTTGACGGGAGGTGCCGCCCTGGCAGCTGAGCATGACGCTGACCATCGAGATCGACGCTACTCTCGTCGCCGCTTTGCAGCAGCGCAGGCGCGCCGACGACGGGCGCCGCGCGAAGATCGCCTAGGCGATGACGAACTGCTTGAGGGCGGGCTCGTCGGCCACACCCCATGCGGTGATGCGATCCGAGATCGCCTGCCGCAGCTGCTGTTGGTCGAAGATGCCCGCGTCGGCGACGTTGCGCAGCTTGTCCCGATAGGAGTCGATGTCGGCGCCGGGCACCTGCAGATCGGCCGCCCGGGCCGCGATGGCCGCGATCGTCTCGTCGCGGGCGTAGGACAGGCAGTGCTCGACCAGGTTGGAGAAGAACAGTTCGTGGCGGCGCTCGTCGCGCGCGATCCGGTCGATGAGCCCGGCCAGGATGGGCTCCTCGAGCTTGGCCGCCAGGTTCTCGCAGAACACGGCGTGCGTGCGCTCGGTGAACGCCATGTACACCAGGGTCTCCACTTGCGAGTAGGTGTCGGCGCGGTAGCCCTTCATGACGTACTGGACCCGCGCCTCCTCGTTGGCGGTCGGGTCGACCTCGCGGGTCACCACCAGATACTCGCGCAGCGCGATGGCGTGCAGGTGCTCCTCGGCGGTCCATCGGCCCAACCAGCGGCCCCACCAATCTTCGAGGATGAAGTGCTCGACGAGCTCGCGGTGATGCCCGGCGAGGTTGTCCTTGAGCAGCAGCAGGATCTCGCAGGCGTCCGTGTACTCCCGGGGCAGCGTCGCATCGGACGGGTCCCAGTCACGTCCGCCGAGGAACGCGAAGTTCTCGCCCCGGTCGAACGGCACGTAGTCGTGAGCGAACCAGAGTTCCTCGGTGTTCAGGTGCCGGTCCATGTTGGCTTCGCACACCGGCTCGAGTTCCAGGGTCAGCGCGTTAGCGACAGGTTTCTGTGCCATGCGGTTACTGTAACTCGCGTACACAGGTTCGTGAAATCACCTAACCCGTGTCGCGCCAACTGGTGACTTTGGTCCTTTCGCCGGTCCTTTCGCCGCGCCTAGCGGTCGACCAGCGTCCACTCCTCGAGACCCTCGTACAGCGGAAAGTCCCTGGCCAGGCGCGTCACCCGCTGCCGCAGAGCGGACAGGTCCGCCCCGCTGCCCGCCGCCAACGCGGTGGCGATGACGTCGGCAACCTCGGTGAACTCCGCGTCCCCGAATCCGCGGGTCGCCAGCGCGGGCGTGCCCACCCGCAGGCCGGATGTCACCATCGGCGGGCGCGGGTCGTTGGGGACCGCGTTGCGGTTGACGGTGATGCCGATCTCGTGGAGCAGGTCCTCGGCGGCCTGGCCGTCCAGCGGCGAGTTGCGCAGGTCCACCAGCACCAGGTGGACGTCGGTGCCGCCGCTGACCACCGACACACCGGCCTTGGTGACGTCGGGGGCCGTCAGCCGGTCGGCGATGATGCGGGCACCGGACAGGGTGCGCTGCTGACGGTCGGCGAACTCGGGAGTGCCCGCGATCTTGAGCGCGACGGCCTTGCCGGCGATGACGTGCATCAGCGGTCCGCCCTGCTGGCCGGGGAACACCGCGGAGTTCACGGACTTGGCGTACTCCTGCTTGCCCAGGATCAGGCCGGAACGCGGGCCGCCGAGCGTCTTGTGCACGGTCGTGGACACCACGTCCGCGTGCGGTACCGGCGACGGGTGCAGTCCCACGGCGACCAGGCCCGCGAAGTGCGCCATGTCCACCCACAGCTTGGCGTCGACCTCGTCGGCGATCGAGCGGAACGCCGCGAAGTCCAGAATCCGCGGGTAGGCCGACCAGCCGGCGATGATGACCTTGGGCCGGAACTCGAGGGCCTTGGCCCGCACCGCGTCCATGTCCACCAGGTGCGTCGTCGGATCCACACCGTAGAAGCCGGTTTCGTAGAGCTTGCCGGAGAAGTTGAGCTTCATCCCGTGCGTCAGGTGCCCGCCGTTGGCGAGGTCGAGGCCCAGCAGCCGCTCCCCCGGCGTCATCAGCGCCTGCAGCACGGCGGCGTTGGCCTGCGCTCCCGAATGCGGCTGCACATTGGCGAAGTCGGCGCCGAAGAGCGCCTTCGCCCGATCGCGGGCGATGTTCTCCACGACGTCGACGTACTCGCAGCCGCCGTAGTAGCGCCTGCCCGGCAGGCCCTCGGCGTATTTGTTCGTCAGCACGCTGCCCTGGGCCTGCAGTACCGACCGCGGCACGAAGTTCTCCGAGGCGATCATCTCCAGGGTGTCGCGCTGACGGCCCAGCTCTTTGCCGAGCAGCTCGGCGATCTCGGGGTCGACCTCGCCCAGCGCGGCGGACATGACGGACGTGGAGGCGCGGGCGTCGGGTGCAGCAGTCACGGCGCCAGTCTATCCAGCGACGGTTTAGCCAGCCCAGCCGTCGGGGGCGCGTCCGCCCCTGCAACACTTGCACTATGCCGCGGCTTAGCGAGCCGAGCCCCTATGTGGAGTTCGACCGAAAGCAATGGCGCGCGCTTCGCATGTCGACGCCGCTGGCCCTCACTGAAGAGGAATTGGTTGGCCTGCGCGGTCTTGGTGAGCAGCTCGACCTACTCGAAGTGGAAGAGGTTTACCTGCCGCTGGCTCGGCTGATCCACCTTCAGGTCGCCGCGCGCCAGCGGTTGTTTGCCGCCACGGCCGAGTTCCTCGGTGAGCCGCAACAGAACCCCGACCGGCCGGTGCCGTTCGTGATCGGCGTGGCCGGCAGCGTCGCGGTCGGCAAATCGACCACCGCGCGCGTGCTGCAGGCCCTGCTGGCCCGCTGGGACCACCACCCCAGGGTGGACCTGGTGACCACCGACGGCTTCCTATACCCGAACGCCGAACTCGATCGGCGAAACCTGATGCACCGCAAGGGTTTTCCGGAGAGCTACAACCGCCGGGCGCTGATGCGGTTCGTGACGTCGGTCAAATCCGGCAGCGACTACGCGTGCGCGCCGGTTTACTCGCACCTGAAATACGACATCATCCCCGGCGCCAAGCACGTCGTGCGCCATCCCGACATCTTGATCCTGGAGGGCCTCAACGTCCTGCAGACAGGTCCGACCCTGATGGTGTCGGACCTGTTCGACTTTTCGCTGTATGTGGACGCCCGCATCGAAGACATCGAGCAGTGGTACGTGTCGCGGTTCCTGTCGCTGCGCAGCACCGCCTTCGCCGACCCGGAGTCACACTTCCACCACTACTCGGCCCTCAACGACACCAAGGCCATCGTCGCGGCGCGCGAGATCTGGCGGTCCATCAACCGGCCCAATCTGGTCGAGAACATCCTGCCGACCCGGCCCCGGGCCACCCTGGTGCTGCGCAAGGACGCCGACCACTCGATCAACCGGCTCCGGTTGCGCAAGCTTTAGCGGCGTCCAAGCAGCCGTTGTGGCGGTTACGCCGTCTCGAGACGACGCACGCCCCAGTACTGCAGTCCGGCGAACGCCGCGGTGTACACGCCACCCGCCAGGGTGGCGGCAATGCCTGTCGCGGGCAACGGCAGCGCTTCGGCGGCCACGATCGCGCCCAGTGTGAACACGACGTTGGCCACGACGACGCCCATTCCGACGCGACGCAGGTTCGGCGCCGCCGCGAGGCTGAAGACAACCAAGCCGCCGAGCACGAAGAACGCGCCGAGGCTGTACTCCTGCAGCGACGTCAGGCCCGTCAGCGACGAAAGCGGGTCGGCCAGAAAAGCGATCGCCAAACCGCACAGGCCCGTCAGCGTGGCGTCGGCGCGCATGGCGAAACGCAGCAGTGAGTCGGTCGAGTCGTAGAGGGGGCGGGTTGCCAGACCTGGCGCGCCAGATGCATACATCATGTGATTACTCCTCGCGATGGCGGATTGGGTCGAACTTCAGCGTGCCGCCGGCGCACTGCCATATCGACTCGTGGCACTGCCAACTACTGCCACGGATAAAAAGACCAGTGGGCTCGCCGGGCTATTCCCATATGCGAGCAACAATCGAAATCGTTATTCGACAACCGCCAGTCTGGCATTCAACAGCCCCAGCAGTCACAGGATCGCGCTAGTCGCTGGCCACCGGGACCCGCCCGCGCAGGTCGGCCGCGATCAGCCGGGCGGCAGCGTTCTGCCAGTTGTGCAGCGAGCGCTGGGGGACCTCGGTGACCAACCACTGCCAGGCCTGCCGGGCGATGGGATCAAGTCCCGTGGCGGTGGCGTTCTGCGCGTACGCACGCACGCCGACGACGTAGGGGAAATAGAGCGAGTTGTAGTGGCGCCACTGCTCGGTGGTCCCGAAATCGCCGGCGTCACGCGGCTTGAGCCGCCCGATCGCGTCCGCGAGAACCGCCTTGAGTTCGTTGGCCCGCTCCAGCGGATGGTCGGGCGCGCCCCGGGCGGCGAGGCGCTCGTCGATGACGGGCAGCGCGGTCAACGGGCTGGCGACCAGCTTGCTCAGGTCGCCGTAATGTCCCAGGGCGCGGCGGGTGAGCCTGGCGAACGTGACGTCGTCGACGTGGCGGAGCGGATCCACCGACCGCAGCGGCAGCGCCGCGCCGGTATTGCGCAACGCCGCCCGATCCTCCCGCAGCGCGGGCGATTTCGAAAATGCCAGCCGATCGAGAACCCCGGCCAGCGGATCCGCCAGCACCTGCACGGCGATCGCGACCGCCAAACTGGTGAACAGCAGCACGGTGAGCGCGGTCTGCGCGGCGCGGTCGTGGCGGGTCAGCGCCAGGCCGATCAACGCCTGGCCGCCGAATAACACCGCCACCGCCACCGAGCCGGCAAACGAGCGGAGCATGTCGGCGCGCAACGCCTGGCCTTCGTCGAACGCGTCCCACAGCGCGACGGCGAGCCCGAGCGAGAGGACGTCGAGACTCGTCGACGCCAGCGCCACCCAGCTGGGCACCAGGCCGAGCGGAATGATGAGGATGGCGTTGCCGAGCGCGAAGAACAGCGTCGCGACGACGGCCAGCCCGACTGCCGACCGCGGCCGACGCGCCTGCCGCAACGCGACGGCCATCGCGGCGAAGGTGGATACCGAGATCACCGCGAACATCACCCAGTGGCCGGTCCGGAGTGGTCCCTCGACACTGCCGGCCAGCATCGCCCCGAACAGGCTCAGCACGGCGACAGCGGCCACCAGCAGAAACTCGCGCGTGCGCGGTCTCGAGCCGTCGCTAGGCCGGGCCAGCTCGACGAGCACCGCGAACCACGCCACGCCAGGGATGGTCACCAGGTAGATCTCAACGCGACTGAGCAGGTGCGCGTAGGCAGGGCTGGCGGTCCGCACGGCATCCAGCGCGACCACCAGCGCGAAACCGCACAGACCGATCGCCGCCAACACGAGCACCGGCTTCCGCGGATCGCGAGCGAGCAGGTATAGCCCGAGCCACCCGCTCAGCGTGAAAACCACCGCCGACAGCGCAGCCATGCACCCAGTTTGGCACGGGTAATGCGTGCCGACCCGCCGCGCCCGGCTCGCGCCGGGCTTGCGATCGGAAGGAGTCTGATGCGTTCCGACCCGCCGCGCCCGGCTCGCGCCGCGCTTGCGATCGGAAGGGGTCTGATGCGTGCCGACCCGTTACTTGCCGTACCTGCGGTGCCGCTGACTGTAGTCACGCAACGCACGCAGAAAATCCACCCGGCGAAACGCCGGCCAGTGCGCCTCCGTGAACCACATCTCCGAATACGCGCTCTGCCACAGCAGGAACCCGGAGAGGCGTTGCTCCCCCGACGTGCGGATCACCAGGTCGGGATCGGGTTGCCCAGAGGTGTAGAGGTTTTCGGAAATGCCGTCGACGCTGACCGCGTCGATGAGCTCCTCGGCGGACGCACCGTTGGCGAGTTCCTTGCTCAGCAAGGCCCGCACCGCGTCGACGATCTCGCGGCGGCCGCCGTAGCCGACCGCGACGTTGACGTGGAACGTCGCCACGACGGGTGTGGATTCCACCGCGTCGCGCACCCGCCGGGCCGGTTCCTCGCCGAGCAACTCCAGATCGCCGACGGTGCGCACGCTCCACCGGTTGGCGGGCGCGCAGATCTCCTCGACGACGTCGGTGATGATCTCGATGAGCCCCGCCAGCTCGTCGGGGTCGCGTTGGAGGTTTTCCGTGGACAGCAAGTAGACGGTGGTCATCTCGATGCCGGCTTCCTGGCACCAGCGCAGCATCTCGGCGATCTTCGCCGCACCCATGCGGTAGCCGTAGCTGACGTCGGTATAGCCGGCGTCGCGGGCCCATCGCCGGTTGCCGTCGCACAGGACCGCGATGTGACGGGGCAGGTGCGGTTGGGCGGAGGCCAGGCCCTGCCGCAGCCGCAACTCGTAGACGCGATACAGCGGGTCTTTGAGACGCGGCGGGATAATTTCCACGGAGATTCAGCCTACTGTGAGCTGCGCCAAATTCCGCCCTGCTATTCGGCGATGTCACCAGCGCGGAGAGACCATGCCGTTACCGACGCCGACTATGTTAGTGATGAGCAGCCACTGGCAATCCCCGACCTGCAAGACGAGGGCACAGGAGACATGAGCAGCCAGACGAGCACGTCTGCCAATTCGGACCGCTCGGATCGCGAATCCGAGACCGTCACCCCCGGCAACACCGTCGAACAGCTTGTCGAGGGTGCGGCCCAGGCGCTGAGCAAGCCCCGCATGCGCGGCTGGATCCACTTCTTCTCCGCGTGGCTGGCGATCATCACCGGCGCGACGCTGGTCTCTGTGTCGTGGGCCGCCTCCTCGCCGCGCGCCGGTCATTCGACGCTGATCTACGCGGCGGCGACCGTGGCGATGTTCGCCGTCAGCGCCACCTATCACCGGGTGCAGTGGACGTCCGATGCGGCCCGGAACCTTATGAAGCGGCTGGACCATTCGATGATCTTCGTGTTCATCGCCGGCAGCTACACGCCATTCGCGCGCCTGGCCATGCCGCAGCAGACAGGCGTGGAGGTGCTGTGGATCGTGTGGGGCGGCGCGGTGGCGGGCATCCTGCTGAAGGTGTGCTGGCCGACGGCGCCGCGGTGGCTGGGTGTGCCGCTGTACCTACTGCTGGGCTGGGTGGCCGTGTGGTACTGCCCGACGATCCTGCACAAGGCCGGCGTGGCGGCGATGGTGCTGCTGGCCGTCGGCGGGGTGTTCTACAGCGTCGGCGGCATCTTCTACGGGCTACGGTGGCCCGACCCGTGGCCCAGTACGTTCGGGTATCACGAGTTCTTCCACGCCTTCACCGTGATCGCGGCCGTCCTGCACTACATCGCCATGTGGTTCGCGGTGTTCTACGTCGGCGACCACGCGTGGCTGATGCACTGAACGACTACAGCTGCGTGACGTCGGCGGGCGACCAGTACGCCTTCATGTGAGCGACCTTGCCGTCCTCATCGAATGCCATCACGTCGATCGGCTCGATCACCATCCGGTGCTCCCCGGCGGTGATCGTGAGCCGGAAATGGAAAGCCGCCTCGTTGCCGGCGACCCGCAGCGTCACCAGCTCGCATTCGCGCTGCACATCGTTGACCGCCGAATAGAAGCCGTGGATCGCCTGGCGGCCGATGTGCACCTCACCGCCGACGGGATCCTCGACGGTGGCGTCATCGGCGTACAGCTCGACCAACTCATCGGCGCCGCCCTTGGCGACCAGTTCGATGTAGCGGTGGACCGTGTCGGTGATGTGTTGGGCGCTCGGCATGAAACTTCACGCTACCGTGGCGCGCCGAGCGCCCGTGCGAGGTCTTCCGCGGTGGTGACCGGCAAGTCGCACACCCGGCCGCGGCACACGTACGCGGCGTCGGCGCCGGCCACCCGGTCGCGACCGCTCAGCAGCGCCGACGAGTCCTTGTCGCCGCCCACGACGATCGCCCCGCCCGGTGCCAGCCGCCGCGCGTCGGCCAGCAGCGCCGACCGCGACGGTTCGCAAGCGACCGCGATCTGCAGCGGTCCGCGCACCGCGGCCTCAGCCACGGCCAGCCAGTGGCCCGCGGAGCGTGGCGCGCGCTCCAGCAGCACCGAATGCGTGTTGAGCCCGTCGCCCGCCGCCCGCAGATACCGTTCCGCCCGATCGCCGTCGACCAGGTGCGCGGCGGTGAGCAGCGCCTCGGTGATCGACGATGCGCCCGACGGCGTCGCCCCGTCCAGCGGGTCGGCGGGCCGAAGCATCAACCGCTCGGCGTCGTCGGCGGTGTCGAACCACCGGCCGGGCCGCTGCGGGTCGGCGAAGTGCCGCAGCGCGGTGTCGAGCAGATCCGTTGCCGCCGTCAACCAGCCGGCGCCGGCGTCCAGCTGGTAGAGGGCGAGCAGGCCGGTGGCGAGCATCGCATGGTCCTCGAGGATGGCGGCGCTGTCGCCGACCACCCCGCCCAGGCTGGCGCGCCGCAACCGCCCGTCGACCAGATGCGAGTCCAGCAGTGCGCGTGCGCAATCGCTTGCGGCCCCGGCCAATTCAGGCGCGTCCAGGGCCACGCTGGCCTCGGCCAGCGCGGTGATCGCCAGACCGTTCCAGGACGTGACGACTTTGTCGTCGCGGCCGGGCTGGGTGCGGCTGAGCCGGGCGGCCAGCAGCGCAGCCCGGACGCGTTCGAGGCGTTGCGGGTCGTCGGGATCGGCGGGCAATTGCAGCACCGAGGTTCCGTGTTCGAACGTGCCGGACGCGGTGACCGCGAAAGCGTTTGCGGCCCAGGGGCCGTCGTCGGGGCCGAGCACGTCGGTGAGCTGCCCGGGCGTCCAGACATAGGTCGAGCCCTCGCGGCCGTCGGTGTCGGCGTCCAGCGAAGACGTGAACACCGCGCCGTCGGCCAGGTCGTCGAGCAGGAAGCGCGCGGTCTGGGCGGCGACCCGGCGCGCCAACGGATCCCCGGTCCGCCGGGCCCAGTGCGCGTAGGCGCGCAGCAGCAACGCGTTGTCGTACAGCATCTTCTCGAAATGCGGTACCACCCAAGCGTTGTCGACGCTATAACGGGCGAACCCGCCGGCGAGCTGGTCGTAGATGCCGCCGCGGGCCATCGCGCTGCCGGTGTGCGCGACGGCCTCCAGCGCCGCCGTCGAGCCGGTGCGTTCGTGGTTGCGCAGCAAGGCCTCGAGAATCGCCGACGGCGGGAACTTGGGCGCGCCGCCGAAGCCGCCATGCACAGCGTCCCGATCGTCGAGCACCGCGGCGACCGCGTGGTCACACAGCGCCGGCGCGATGTCAGGGCCGCCGGAGGGCAGCCCGGAAGCCATCGCACGCAATTCGCCCGCGATGGCCTCGGACGCCTCCTCCACCTCGCCGCGGCGCTGGTGCCAGGTGGCGGAAACCGCCGAAAGCAGCTGCAGAAAGCTGTCTTTCGGGTAGTAGGTGCCGCAGAAAAAGGGCCGGCCGTCGGGCGTCAGGAAACACGTCATGGGCCAGCCGCCGTGTCCGGTCAGCGCCACGGTGGCGTTCATATAGACGGCGTCGAGGTCCGGGCGCTCCTCCCGGTCGACCTTGATGCAGACGAATCCCGAGTTCATCGCGGCGGCCACCTCGTCGTCCTCGAACGATTCATGGGCCATCACGTGACACCAGTGGCAGGCGGCATAGCCGATGGAGAGCAGGATGGGCACGTCGCGCTCGGCCGCGGCCGCGAGCGCCTGCGGGGTCCATTGCTGCCAGTGCACCGGGTTATCGGCGTGCTGCCGCAGATACGGGCTGGTGGCCAGCCCGAGGGTGTTCGTCGCTGCAGCGTCAGCCGGGCTCATCGCCGGGTCCCGGTGCCCGCTCCGATCCGTTGGCCTGGCCCGGGGCGCGGTTGTCTGCCTGGTCGACCGCGTCGGTGCCTTCGTCGGCGGCCTGGTCGGGCTCGGGGTGCTTGGGCTCGAACGAGTCGGGCACCTTCTTGAGTTGCTTGTTCATCGAGCGCAGCAGCAACAGCGTGGCGATCAGCAGCACCACGATGATCAGCAGCCCGATCGGGCTGGCCTTGCCGAAGTCCGGCCCGGTGTGCTGCGGCGCGCCGTCGGCCAACGCACTCGCTGTCAAAATGAGGTGGTTCACAAGTGCCTCTCGATCCCGGCGAACAGGTCGTCCTCGGGCAGACGGACCGGCACCCGCGAGCGTGCGAGCTCGAACTCCTCCGTCGGCCAGAGCCGCTGCTGCCATTCGATGGGCGCGGCGAAGAAGTCGTGGTCCGGATCGATTTGCGTGGTGTGCGCCCGCAGCGCGTCGTCGCGTTGGCTGAAATACGCCGAGCACTCGACACGCGTCGTGACCCGGGACTCGAACGGGTCGTGCGCGGCGTCCCAGTGCTCAAGCCATTTCGCGAACGGCGGTTCATGCCCGTGTTTGATCGCCTCGTCGTGCAACAGCTGCATCCGGGCCCGCAGGAATCCGTGGATGTAGTAGAGCTTCGATACGACCCACGGCTCGCCCGCGTCCGGAAACCGCCGGTAATCTCCGGCCGCCTCGAAGGCGCCGACCGAAACCTGGTGGCAGCGAATGTGATCCGGATGCGGGTAGCCGCCGTTCTCGTCGTAGGTGGTGATCACGTGCGGCCGGAACTCGCGGACCACGCGAACCAGCGACTCGATCGATTCCTCCAGCGGCACCAGCGCGAAGCATCCTTCGGGCAGCGGGGGCGGTGGGTCGCCCTTGGGCAAGCCGGAGTCGACGAAGCCCAGCCAGGTGTGTTCGACACCGAGGATCTCGGCGGCCTTCGCCATCTCGTCGCGTCGGATCTCGGCGATGTGGCCGTGCACCTCGGGCAGGTCCATCGCCGGATTGAGGATGTCGCCGCGCTCACCGCCGGTCAGCGTCACCACCAACACCCGGTGGCCCTCGTCGGCGTAGCGGGCGAGGGTGGCCGCGCCCTTGCTGGACTCGTCGTCGGGGTGGGCGTGCACCGCCATCAACCGCAGTTCGCTCACGTGCCCCCTTGTCGGTCTGCTGGTCGCCGGTTGCGAAACCTATAATTCCAGTTCTTCAGATCGTTGCATGCTGCCGGCCGGTGTCCGGCAGCCGACCACCCAGGCATACCCAGGCATGACCGAAACTCCCCCTGCACTCCCGGAGGCCCGCTACGGGCGCACCGGACGCCCCCGCGTACCCCGGCGTTGGCTGGTCGTCGCGCTGGGCGTGCTGGTGGTCGCGGCCGGGCTGGTGATCGCCGTCGTCGGCTACCACCGGCTGGGCACCAGCCCCGTGACGGGCACGCTGGGCAGCTATCGGGTGATCGACGACGAGACGGCGTCGGTAACGATCAGCGTGACGCGATCCGATCCGTCGCGGCCGGTGGACTGCATCGTGCGGGTCCGGGCCAAGGACGGCAGCGAGACGGGCAGGCGGGAAGTGCTGGTCCCCCCGTCCGATGCGGCCACGGTGCAGCTGACCACCACGGTGAAGTCCAGCAAACCGCCGGTGATGGCCGACATCTACGGCTGCGGCACCGACGTGCCGGCTTATCTGCGGTCGGCGTGACCCCGTAACAACAGCCGAACTGCGAATTTCGGGTCATCAATTGTTTGCGCGGTGGTAACATGGGTGAATGCACGGTTCCTGATGGGACCGTGTATTGCTGCATTAAGGCCGTGAGCAGAACGGATCGGCAGCACACGGGGAGCAGACCCGGATACTCCCGGCGGCGGGGTTAAACAGGCTTACGCGGGTACGCGGAACGACAACATGAGGAGCACGACGAGATGACGGACACTTCTGTGACCTGGTTGACCCAGGAGTCACATGACCGGCTGAAGGCGGAGCTCGATCAGTTGATCGCCAATCGTCCGGTTATCGCCGCGGAAATCAATGACCGCCGTGAAGAAGGGGACCTGCGCGAGAACGGCGGATATCACGCCGCCCGCGAAGAGCAGGGCCAGCAAGAGGCCCGCATCCGTCAGCTGCAGGACCTGCTCAACAACGCCAAGGTCGGCGAAGCGCCCAAGCAGTCCGGCGTCGCACTGCCCGGTTCGGTGGTGAAGGTCTACTACAACGGCGACAAGTCGGACACCGAGACGTTCCTGATCGCCACCCGCCAGGAGGGCGTCAACGACGGCAAGCTCGAGGTGTATTCGCCCAACTCACCGCTGGGCGGCGCCCTGATCGACGCCAAGGTCGGCGAGACCCGCAGCTACGTGGTGCCCAACGGCAACACCGTCGAGGTCACGCTGGTCAGCGCGGAGCCCTACCACTCCTAACCGCCGCCACCTCCGCGAGCAGAAACACGCCTCGGGCGTGCGATTTTGTGTCTGCTCGCGGTGGTTAGTCCAGCGCCTGGCCGAGGTCGGCCAGCAGGTCGGCGATGTCTTCGATGCCGACCGACAACCGCACCAGGTCGTCGGGCACTTCCAGTTGCGAACCGGCCGTCGACGCGTGCGTCATGGCGCTCGGGTGCTCGATCAACGACTCAACGCCGCCGAGCGACTCGGCCAGGATGAACACTTCGGTGCGCGCGCACAGATCCCGCGCGGCTTGCCGGCCGCCCCGCATGCGCACCGACACCATGCCGCCGAAGCCGAGCATCTGCCGAGCGGCGATCTCGTGCCCGGGGTGGCCGGGCAGACCGGGGTACAACACGGTGCTCACCGCCGGATGGCCGGAGAGGAAATCCGCGACGGCCGAAGCGTTTTCGCTGTGTCGCTGCATCCGCAGCACCAGGGTCTTCAGGCCACGCATGGCCAGGTAGGCGTCGAACGGGCCGGGCACCGCGCCCGCGCCGTTTTGCAAAAAGGCGAAGGCCGCGTCCAGCTCCGCGTCGTCGGTGATCAACGCCCCGCCCACCACGTCGGAGTGTCCACCGATGTACTTGGTGGTCGAATGCAGCACCACGTCGGCGCCCAGCTTCAACGGCTGCTGAAGCGCGGGTGAGGCAAATGTGTTGTCCACCAAGACTTTTAGCGAGAACTGTTTGCCCAGTTCGGCGAGGGCCGCGATGTCGGCAATGGACAGCAGTGGGTTGGTCGGTGTCTCCACCCAGATCAGGCGGGTCTGCGGCGTGACCGCGGCGCGGACGGCGTCCAGGTCGGACAGCGCCACCGGCGTGTAGCTGACGTTCCACTGCGTGAACACCTTGTCGATCAGCCGGAAGGTGCCGCCGTAGGCGTCGTTGGGGATGATCACGTGATCGCCGGGCCGCAGCATCGCCCGCAGGGCGCAGTCGGCGGCGGCCATGCCGGAACCGAACGCCCGCCCGTAGCTGCCCTCCTCCACCGCGGCGAGCGAGGCCTCCAGCGCGGCGCGCGTCGGGTTGCCGGTGCGTGCATATTCGAACCCGCCGCGCAGCACGCCGACCCCGTCTTGGGCGAACGTGCTGCTGGCATAGATCGGGGCGTTGACCGCCCCCGTCGCCGGGTCCGGCCGGTAGCCGGCGTGAATCGCTTTGGTGGCGAGTCCGGTGAAATGTCCGGTGTGGTCGTCGCTCATCGACGACCAGCCTAGGTGACGACCGAGCCGGCTACCGCGCCCGCACGACTAGCTCAGCTGTTGCTCGGTCCCGTCGAGCGGCAGGCAGACCGTCGTCATGATCTTGTCCGCCAGCGTCTGCCGCTTCGAATCCCACAGCGGGAAAAGGAAACCGATGAAGCAGATGATGGCGTCGACGAAGTGCGCGAGGGAACGCACGATGGACATCCCGAAGCCGAGGGGCTGACCGGTGACCTCGCTGACCACCTTGAACTTCATCACCGATTTGCCGACGCTCGACCCGGTGGTGCCCTGGCGGTAGCCGTAGTTCCAAATCAGATAGATCAACCCCACCAGCGACGCCAACCACTGCGCGGCCAGGCCGATGGTCGAGTTCTGCGTCGCGCAGTACTGGTTGACGGCGTACTGCGTGACATCGGTGACGCACGACGTCTGCTGGGTGGCGACCAGGATCCCGGTCCCGATACCGTGCACGACGGCGTACGGGAGGATGTCGATGATGAACGCCACGAGCCGGGTCAGCCACGGCGTGTAGGACTCCGTCGGCAACGTGCGGATCGCCGGTCCCGGAGGTGGTGGCGCGTACCCACCGGCGGACGGCGGGGGCGGCGGGTAGGAGCCGCCGCGCGGCGGCGGAGGCGGCGGATAGGAGCCACCCGCGGGAGTCGATGGAGGGGGCGGAACCGCCTGACCACCGGACGACCCGGGCGACGGCGGAGGTGGCGGATAAGCGTCGCCAGCCGGCGGTTGATCGGTCATGGGCACCTCTTCCCCTGCGGACCAGCTGAACCAGGCCGCATTACAGTACCTGAGCGCGCAGCGGCCGGGCGAGACACGCGTCGCGGCCGAAAGGGGCCCCGGCTACCGACGGCCTAACGGTCCACGAGACCCGTCCGAGAGGAAACCGAGCAGGTCATAGCGGGTGATCACACCGACCGGTTTGCCCTCCTCGACCACCATCAACGCGTCCCAGTCGCGCAGCGCCTTGCCGGCCGCGCTGACCAACTCCCCCGCGCCGATCATCGGCAACGGCGGGCTCATGTGCAGCGAGACGGCGTCGGCCAATTTGGCCCGGCCCTCAAAGACGGCCGAGAGCAGTTCGCGCTCGGAGACGCTGCCGGCCACCTCCCCGGCCATCACCGGCGGCTCGGCGCCGACCACGGGCATCTGGGACACCCCATACTCGCGCAGGATGCCGATGGCGTCGCGGACCGTCTCGGACGGATGCGTGTGCACCAGGTCGGGCAGCTCGCCGGACTTGCGGCGCAGCACGTCACCCACCGAGGCCTGCTCGGTCGAGCCGTCTAGACGGCTGCGCAGGAACCCGTAGGAAGACATCCAGGCGTCGTTGAAGATCTTCGCCATGTAGCCGCGCCCGCCGTCGGGCAGCAACACCACGACGAGCGCATCGGGTCCGGCCTCCTCGGCGACCTTCAGCGCCGCCACTACCGCCATCCCGCACGACCCCCCGACGAGCATCGCCTCCTCGCGGGCCAGCCGCCTAGTCATGTCGAACGAGTCGGAGTCGGACACCGCGATGATCTCGTCGGGCACCGTGCGGTCGTACGCGGCCGGCCAGAAGTCCTCGCCGACGCCCTCGACCAGGTAGGGCCGGCCGGTCCCGCCCGAGTACACCGAACCCTCGGGGTCGGCGCCGATGATGCGCACCTTCCCGTCCGACACCTCTTTGAGGTAGCGGCCCGCACCGGTGATCGTGCCGCCGGTGCCGATGCCGGCGACGAAGTGGGTGACCTTGCCATCGGTGTCGGCCCAGATCTCCGGACCGGTGGTGGCGTAGTGGCTGGCCGGGCCTTCCGGGTTCGCGTACTGGTCGGGCTTCCAGGCGCCCTCGATCTCCCGGGTCAGCCTGTCGGAGACGCTGTAGTAGCTGTCCGGATGGTCGGGCGGCACCGCCGTCGGGCAGACGACCACTTCCGCGCCGTAGGCGAGCAGCACGTTGCGCTTGTCCTCGCCGACCTTGTCGGGGCACACGAACACGCACTTGTACCCGCGCTGCTGCGCCACCAGCGCCAGGCCGACGCCGGTGTTGCCGGAGGTGGGTTCGACGATGGTGCCGCCGGGCTTCAGTAGGCCGCTCGCTTCGGCGGCGTCGATCATCCGCACCGCGATCCGGTCCTTCGAGCTACCCCCGGGGTTGAGGTACTCGACCTTGGCCGCCACAGTGCCGGCGCCGTCGGGAACCACGGAATTCAGGCGAACTAGCGGCGTGCCGCCGATGAGCTCGCTGATGTGCTGGGCGATCCGCATGCGTTCATCGTCTCAGGCAGGTTCCGGGGGTGCACGACGGCTTCGGAGTTGGCGTCTGACGGAGATTGCGCTAGCCGGTGGCCTCGCGGATATAGTCGCCGATCTGGCGCAGCGAGCGAACCGCCTCCGGGACCATCGGAGCGGCCAGCTGGAAGTCGTGAATCTGGCCGGGCCACACCCGCACCTCGGCCGGCACACCGACCGCGGCCAACCGGCTCGCCGCCAGCCGCGCGTCGTGCAGCAACACCTCGGATCCCGACACGTGGATCAGCGTCCGCGGCAGGCCCGGCTTGATGTGCTCCACCGGCTCGTAGATCTCCTCGGGCCGCCCCCCGACTTTGTGCTTTTCGGCCGCGCTGGCAACCAGCTCGGCCAGCGCGTCGAACGCCCGGGCGGAGAACATCGCGTCGGTGTTGATGTTGGGATGGGCCTGCTTGTGTTCCTTTGCCAGCTGCAGCAGCGGCGAGATCATTACCAGCGCAGCCGGCTCCTCGCCCTCCTCCTGGAGGCGTTGCGCCAGCGCGAGTGCGAGGTAGCCGCCCGCGGAGTCGCCGGCCAGCACGATCTGATCCGGCTCATATCCGCGCAGCCGCAGCCACTGGTAGCCATCGTGGCAGTCATCGAGGGCCATCCCGATCGAATGCTTGGGCAGCAGCCGGTAATTGACCACCAAGATCGGCGCGTCAGCAAACTGCGACAGCGCTTCGACCAGCCGGCCGTGCGAGTTCGCCCCGCACGTCAAGAACGCACCACCGTGGAAGTAGACGACCACCCGACGGGTGCCATCCGCGGGCAGCACGCCCGGGGCGCGCACCAGCTGCGCCGACGCGTTGGGCAAGTTCACCGTCTCGCGGACGGTGGCCGTCACCGGGAGCACCACCCGGGCCGCCAGGTCGATGAGGCCCCAGGGCCAGGGGAAGTTGGGAATGTGGCTGCCGACGGACAGGACCGGCCTAACCGTCACCCGCGACGTCAGGTTGGCCACCCGCGCAGCAACGCTGGGTCCGGATTCGAGGACCTCGACCGGGGTGCCATCGCTCATCGCGAACTTGCGCGGCCTGCTGGCCCTGCGAGCCGCGAGGACGTCGTGTGGACGAAGGGCGTTCCGGGGCGAGCCGGATACCTTGCCGGGTGCGCTCATGCTCAACACTTCCTACGCCTTTGTAGTGCGATACAGCATGTGACGAGGCAGCTAAGCATCTGGTTCAGCCGTTTGCCCGAGGCACTCAGCCAACCCCGCGAACTTAGCTTGACAGCCACTTCTTAAGACAACATTTAAAGAGTCTGATTTGTTACCTCATTTGCTTCGCACCGTGATCACATTGTTGGTCAGCCGACCCCGCAAACATGCAAGCCGAACTAAACTGGTCGCGTGACCATGCGGGTGCCCCGTCGTTCGGCAATCGCCCTGGCCACGGCGGGCGCACTCGCCTCGACAGGAACTGCCTATCTGGGCGCGCGCAACCTGCTGGCCGGCCAGGCGACGCACGCGCGCACCGTCATCCCCAAGGCGTGGGACATCCCGCCCCGCGCCGACGGCGTGTACACCCGCGGCGGCGGCCCGGTGGAGCGGTGGCACCGCGGCGTGCCGTTCGATCTGAGCCTGATGATCTTCGGTGACTCGACGGCCGCCGGCTACGGGTGCATCAGCGCCGAGGAAGTGCCGGGAGTGCGGATCGCGCGCGGCCTCGCCGAACAGACGGGCAAGCGAATCCGGTTGAGCACCAAGGCAATCGTCGGCGCCACGTCGAAAGGCTTGTGCGGCCAAGTCGATGCGATGTTCGTGGCCGGGAAGCCGCCGGATGCGGCGGTGATCATGGTCGGGGCCAACGACGTGACGGCCCTCAACGGCGTCAGCCAGTCGGCGCAGCGGCTCGGGCTGACCGTGCGCAAGTTGCGCGCCCGCGGTGCGGTGGTGATCGCCGGCACCTGCCCGGACCTGGGTGTCATCACCGCGATCCCCCAACCCCTTCGGTCGATCGCACACGAGCGTTGTCTGCAACTGGCGCGCGCCCAGGCCGCGTCGGTGCGGGCCGCCGGCGGTATGCCGGTGCCCCTGGCGCAGTTGATGACACCGCAATTCCGGTCGACGCCCCACGTGATGTTCTCCCCGGACGGCTTCCACCCGTCCGCCCCGGCGTACGCGATCGCGGCCGACGCGCTGCTGCGCGCGCTGTGTGAGGCGCTGGGCGAGGAGGTCGACCTCCCACCGCTGGAGTTGGCGGCATCGACGACCGCGCCGGTGCTCGGTCAGCGCCACACCCGAACCAGCGTGATGTCGCGGCTGTGGCGGCGCCCGGCGCCGGGACTCGCCCCGTCGTCGTGCCCGCAGGTGGCCAGCGACTAGATTTGTGCTAGCCCGTCGGCGTCAAGTCAACGGTTTGTGAAGCGAACTCGCCGGAATCCGGAAGGGATTTGAAGGGAACCGTCATGCCTGAAGCCGTTATTGTCTCTGCCGCTCGCTCGCCGATCGGCCGCGCGATGAAGGGGTCGCTGGTCTCCATGCGGCCCGACGATCTGGCCACCCAGATGGTGCGCGCCGCGCTGGACAAGGTGCCCGCGCTCAACCCGCACCAGATCGACGACCTCATCCTGGGCTGCGGCCTGCCGGGCGGTGAGTCCGGCTTCAACATGGCGCGCGTGGTCGCCGTCGAGCTCGGCTTCGACTTCCTGCCCGGCACCACCGTGAACCGGTACTGCTCGTCCTCGCTGCAGACCACCCGGATGGCGTTCCACGCCATCAAGGCCGGCGAGGGTGACGCTTTCATCTCCGCCGGCGTGGAGACCGTGTCCCGGTTCGGCAAGGGCAACTCCGACTCCTGGCCCGACACCAAGAACCCGCTGTTCGACGACGCCCAGGAGCGTTCTGCGGCGGCGGCCGCGGGCGCCGACGAGTGGCACGACCCCCGCGCCGACGGCAACCTGCCCGACGTCTACATCGCAATGGGGCAGACCGCCGAGAACGTCGCCATCCTGACCGGCGTCAGCCGCGAAGACCAGGACCGCTGGGGGGTGCGCAGCCAGAACCGGGCCGAGGAGGCGATCAAGAGCGGGTTCTTCGAGCGCGAGATCACCCCGGTGACCCTGCCGGACGGCACCACCGTGAGCACCGATGACGGCCCTCGTCCCGGCACCACCTACGAGAAGGTCTCCGAGCTCAAGCCGGTGTTCCGGCCCAACGGCACGATCACCGCGGGCAACGCCTGTCCGCTCAACGACGGCGCGGCCGCGCTGGTGATCACCAGCGACACCAAGGCCAAGGAACTCGGCCTGACGCCGCTGGCCCGAATCGTGTCCACCGGCGTCAGCGGCCTCTCGCCGGAGATCATGGGTCTGGGCCCGATCGAGGCGTCCAAGAAGGCGCTGGCGCGGGCGGGGATGTCGATCAACGACATCGACCTCTACGAGATCAACGAGGCCTTCGCGGTCCAGGTGCTGGGTTCGGCGCGCGAGCTGGGCATGGACGAGGACAAGCTGAACGTCTCCGGCGGGGCGATCGCGCTGGGACACCCGTTCGGCATGACCGGCGCGCGCATCGCGACCACGTTGATCAACAACCTGCAGACGCACGACAAGACGTTCGGGCTGGAGACCATGTGTGTCGGCGGCGGGCAGGGCATGGCGATGATCATCGAGCGACTGAGCTAACCGACCGTACGAGCTCGTCGTCGAGTGTGCGGCCATGGTCGCAACACGCCGGGCAGGTCCGCCCTCAGCGCACACTCGACGTCGCACACACGAAAAGACCGGCGCGCCAATCGGCGTGCCGGTCTTTTCGTGGAAGAGAACTAGTCGTTCTGCAGATAACTGAGCAGACGTAGGATCTCGAGGTAGAGCCACACCAGGGTCACGGTCAGGCCGAGGGCGATACCCCAGGCCGCCTTCTCCGGCGCGCCCGCGCGCACCATCTGGTCGGCCGCGTCGAAGTCGATCAGGAAACTGAACGCCGCGATGCCGATGCAGACCAGCGAGAAGATGATCGCCAGCGGACCGCCGCTGCGCAGGCCCAGGCCGGTGCCTCCGCCGACGTGGAACATGGCCAGCACGAAGTTGCCGAGCATCAAGGCCAGCACGCCGAACATCGCGGCGACGAGCATCCGGGTGAACTTCGGGGTGACCCGGATTGCGCCGGTCTTGTACACCACCAGCATGCCGAAGAAGACACCGAAGGTGCCCATGACGGCCTCCCCGATCAGCACGCCGGCGTTGGCGTGCGAGACCGCGAAATTGGCGAAGACGAACGAGATGGCGCCCAGGAAGAGCCCCTCGAGGACGGCGTAGCTGAGCACGATGGCCGGGCTGTCCTGCTTGCGGCCGAAGGTCGCGACCAGCACCAGCCCCAGGCCGCCGAGCGCGCCGACCAGGGTCAGCGGCATCGCCAGTGCGAGGTTGGACGCCACCAGGAAGTAGGAGACCACAGCGGACACCGCCAACACGGCCAGCGTGATGCCGGTCTTGGTGACGACGTCGTCGATGGTCAGCGGACGCGAAGCCCTGGTCTCCTGGTAGGGAGCTTGGTAGGGCGCCGCGTAGGGGTCGCCTCCATAGCCCTGCATTGGGGCCGCGCCTGTGCCGAATTGCGCGTATCCGCCCCGCTGCTTGGGCAGCGAACGAAATACCGGGTTGCTTGTCTCCCGCACCGTCGGATCCTCTCTATTGGCTTCGAGCTGTGCGAACACAATCTCAACGATCAGCGTCCCGTCCGGGTTCCCGGCCGACCTGGGCATTTTCCGGTGCCTGGAGCCTTCTAAATGACACGGCCGCTGTCGTCGGGTTAAAGATAACCCTTACCCGGGGGTATCGCGTCGGTCGTCACGATCTAGATTTTTCGTTCGAAGGTGCACCGGCGATGGGAGGTCAGGGCGTGACCGAGGAATCCGACGAGGTTCTAACCCGCGTCGACGGCAACGTCGGTCTGATCACGCTCAACCGCCCCAAGGCGATCAACTCACTCAATCAGCGGATGGTGGACGCGCTGAGCGCCATACTCACCCGCTGGGCAGAAGACGACGCGGTATCCACCGTGGTGCTCTCCGGCGCCGGCGAGCGCGGCTTGTGCGCCGGCGGCGACGTGGTCTCCATCTATCACAGCGCGCGTAAGGACGGGGTCGAGGCGCGGCGGTTCTGGCGCGACGAGTATCTGCTCAATGCCCAGATCGCCGTTTTCTCCAAGCCGTACGTGGCGCTGATGGACGGCATCGTGATGGGTGGCGGCGTCGGCGTCAGCGCGCACGCGAACATCCGCGTGGTGACCGACACCTCCAAGATCGCGATGCCCGAAGTCGGCATCGGCTTCGTTCCCGATGTCGGCGGGATGTTCCTGCTATCCCGAGCGCCCGGTGGGCTGGGTCTGCACGCCGCCCTGACCGGAGCTCCGTTTTCCGGAGCCGACGCCATCGCCATGGGATTCGCCGACCACTACGTGCCGCACGACGATCTCGAGGCGTTCACCCGCGCGATCGTGGCTGACGGCGTCCAGAGCGCGCTTGCCGCGCACGCCATTGAGTCCCCGCCGAGCGAGCTTGCCGCACAACACGGTTGGATCGACGAGTGCTACGCCGGCGACACGGTCGAGGACATCGTCGCCGCGCTTCGCGCGCATGACAGCGGCCCCGGCCCTGGACCTGCCCAAGACGCCGCCGACCTGATCGACACGCGATCGCCGATCTCGTTGTCGGTGACCCTGGAAGCCGTCCGGCGCGCCGCCAAACTCGAGACGGTGAAAGACGTTCTCATTCAGGACTATCGGGTGTCGTCGGCATCGCTGCGCTCACACGACCTGGTCGAGGGCATCCGAGCACAGCTGATCGACAAAGACCGCAACCCGAAGTGGTCGCCGGCGACGCTCGCCGCGGTGACCGGGGCCGACGTCGAGGCGTATTTCGTCCCGGTCGACGACGACTTGAGTTTCTAGAAAGGCTATTGGCGATGACAGACGCTGATTACGAAACCATCCTGGTCGAGCGTGACGAGCGCGTCGGCACCATAACCCTGAACAGGCCGAAAGCGCTCAACGCGCTCAACACCCAGGTGATGAACGAAGTGACCAGGGCGGCAACGGAATTCGACAACGATCCCGGCATCGGAGCGATCATCATCACGGGTTCGGCCAAGGCGTTCGCGGCCGGTGCCGACATCAAAGAGATGGCCGCCCTGACGTACGCCGAGGCGTTCGACGCCGACTTCTTTGGCCCCTGGGCCAAACTGGCGGCCGTGCGCACCCCGACCATCGCCGCGGTGGCGGGGCACGCGCTCGGCGGTGGCTGCGAGCTGGCCATGATGTGCGATGTGCTGATCGCCGCCGACACAGCCAAGTTCGGCCAGCCGGAGATCAAACTCGGTGTGCTGCCCGGCATGGGCGGCTCCCAGCGCCTCACCCGCGCCATCGGCAAGGCCAAGGCCATGGACCTCATTCTGACCGGGCGCACCATCGACGCCGCCGAAGCCGAACGCAGCGGCCTGGTTTCGCGAGTGGTGCCCGCCGATGATCTGCTGGCCGAGGCCAAGGCCGTCGCCACCACGATCTCCCAAATGTCACGATCGGCGGCCCGGATGGCCAAGGAGGCCGTCAACCGGGCGTTCGAATCCACGCTGTCCGAAGGGCTGCTCTACGAACGTCGCCTCTTCCACTCCACCTTCGCGACGGAGGACCAGTCCGAGGGCATGACGGCGTTCATCGAGAAGCGCGCGCCCAACTTCACCCACCGGTAGGCATGCGATGACCGAGCCGGGCACAGCGACGAACACCGAAGCCGGCGGCAACGCGACGGTCGTCACCGAGGAAGGCGCGCGTCCGGATACCCGGCCGCAGACTCGCGAGCCGCGGTCACCCAAAAAGCCTTGGTGGGTAAGGCATTACACCTTCACCGGCACCACGGTGGGCCTCATCTTCATCTGGTTCTCCATGACGCCGTCCCTGCTGCCGCGCGGTGCGTTGTTTCAGGGGCTGGTCAGCGGCATCTCCGGCGCCATCGGCTACGGGCTGGGCGTCTTCGCCGTGTGGCTGGTCCGCTACATGCGCGCCAAGGATCACAGTCCACCGCCGCCGCGCTGGGCGTGGAAGGTGCTGATTCCGATCGGTGCGCTCGGCATGGTGCTGATGGCCATCTGGTTCCACGTGTGGCAGGACAACGTGCGCGACCTCATGGGCGTACAGCACCTGAAGTGGTACGACTACCCGGTGGCCGCGGGCCTTTCGCTGGTGGTGCTGTTCACCCTCGTCGAAATCGGTCAGTTCATCCGTTGGCTGGTCAGGTTCCTGGTCGGCCAGGTCGACCGCATCGCGCCGTTTCGGTTGTCGGCGACCATCGTGGTGGCGCTGCTGTTGGTGCTCACCATCACCTTGCTCAACGGTGTCGTGCTCAAGTCCGCGATGCGGACCATGAACAACACCTTCGCCTCGGCGAACAACGAGATGAATCCTGACACTGCGCCGCCGAAGACGCCGTTGCGGTCCGGCGGTCCCGAGTCACTGGTGTCGTGGGAATCCCTTGGGCACCAAGGTCGCATCTTCGTGGAAGCCGGCCCGAGGGTTGACCAGCTGGCCGCCTTTAACGGCGCTCCGGCAACCGAGCCGATCCGGGCCTATGCCGGGCTGAACTCCGCGGACGGCATCACGGCGACCGCCGAGCTGGCGGCGCGCGAGCTGCAGCGCACCGGCGGGCTGCAACGCGCCGTCGTCGCCGTCGCGACCACCACCGGCACCGGCTGGATCAACGAGGCGGAAGCCGACGCGCTCGAGTACATGTACAACGGCAACACCGCGATCGTCAGCATGCAGTACTCGTTCCTACCGAGCTGGCTGTCGTTTTTGGTGGACAAGGAGAACGCCCGCCACGCCGGGCAGGCACTGTTCGAGGCCGTCGACCGGTTGATCCGCCAGATGCCCGAAGCGCAACGCCCCAAGCTCGTCGTGTTCGGCGAGAGTCTGGGATCGTTCGGCGGCGAGGCGCCGTTCATGAGCCTGAACAACGTCCTCGCCCGCACCGACGGCGCCTTGTTCAGCGGACCTACATTCCAGAACACCATCTGGACCGACCTGACGTCGACGCGGGACGCCGGTTCCCCGGAGTGGTTGCCCATCTACAACGACGGCAAAAACGTCCGGTTTGTCGCTCGCCCAAACGATTTGGGGCGCCCGAATTCCGCATGGGACCACCCCCGGGTGGTCTATCTGCAACACGCCTCGGATCCGATCGCCTGGTGGTCCCCCGACCTGCTGTTCAGCAAACCGGACTGGCTGCGGGAGCGGCGGGGTTACGACGTGCTGCCCGAGACCCGCTGGATCCCGGTGGTGACGTTCCTGCAGGTCACGGCGGACATGGCCGTCGCGGTCGACGTCCCCGAGGGCCATGGCCACCACTACGTCGCCGACGCGGCCGACGGCTGGGCCGCCGTGCTGTCACCGCCGGGTTGGACGCCGGAAAAGACCAACAAGCTACGGCCACTGCTTCATTCGGATGCCTCCTCCACCGGGTAGCTAGAGCCAGCGGCGACCGGGGTTGCCGGAGCTGGCGAGCACTCCCGGGCCGGCGTCGTGCGAGCCGGCGCCGGAAAGTTGTTCCAGCACACCGGCACCCGCGAGCGCGTGATAGCCGCCGATGACGTCGGTGGCGCGATGCAGGCCGATGTCCAGCAGCGCGGCGGCCGCGAGGCTGGAGGTGTAGCCCTCCGAGCACACGATCACCCATTCGACGTCGTCGCCGACGGCCTCGGGCAGCTTGGCCTCGCTGGTCGGATCGCAGCGCCACTCCAACACGTTGCGTTCGATCACCAGCGCGCCGGGGATCGCACCCTCGCGGAAGCGCTGCGCCTGCGGCCGGATGTCGACGAGCACCGCCCCGCGCCGCAGCGCATCGGGCACCTCGGCGGCGGGAAGGCGACGGTAGCGGCGCCGGGCGGATCTCAACACGACATCGATGCGGCTCATCACGGTCCTTCCGGTTGGTCGGTCAGTTCGGTGCGCTGGCGGCGCAACCGATTTCGGCCGGTGACCTCGTAGTAGGACATCGCGGTCAGCGGCGGCGAGTAAGCGTGCACGCTGAGCGAAGGCGTCACCGGCTCTCGGACGGTGCCCGACAGGCCCGAGACCGGCACCGTCACGGGTCGCGGCGCCCACACCACGTCATGCACCCAGCCCAGCGGAAACCCGGCCTGATCGCCCGCGTCGAGCCGGCGACGCCGCAGGGCCCGGCCGTCCCAACGAAATTCGTTGAGCGACCCGGACAGGACCGTCAGCGCGCCCAGGGACCCACCGTGGTCGTGCAGTTCGGTGTGATGACCGGGAACCCAGCTGATTAGCCAGACGTCCAGCTCCTCGTCACCGTGGATGCGGGTGAACCAGCGGCGCGACTCGGGTATTCCGCCCGGCGGCAGCAGGTGGTCGCAGCGTCCGCTCAGCACGTCGTCGGCGGCCTGGTCGGTGGCTTGCAGGAGGTCGGGAACCCGCAGGCGGGTCGGTCCCGACGATGGGGACGAAACGGTGCGCGGGCGCAACGCAGCCGGAGCGGCAAGAGGCAAAGACATGGTGGAGCTCCACAAAGAAGGATCGGACAGGCGGCGGCGTGTTACGGCCGACAACACTCGCAAAATCCGAAGCGCTCCATCACGGCCGCCAGTGTTGCATAGATTGAGAGGGTGCGCTGGTGCGGTCAACGGCCCCGACTGTGGGGCACGCTCCTCGTGGCGGCCGGATTATTGGCGGCTACGGGATGCTCGCCTGACGCCCCGAGCGGTAAGCCCGCGTCCTCATCTGCGCGGCCGGCGGACCTACCGGGCCGCCCCGCTGCGGCGCCGCCGGGCGCCATCGGTATGTCGCCGGCGGGCGTGACGACCAGGGTCGACGTGCCCGCGAATTCGACCGAGGAAGAGTATTACCAGGCCTGTCACGCCGCAAAACTGTGGATGGACGCCCAGCCCAAGACCGGTCAGCCGCTGCTCGAGCCCTATCTGGCGATGGTCCAGGCCGCCCCGTCGGGCACCGCGGGCAGCTGGAATGCCCGCTGGGCGGATCTGACGCCGGCCCGGCAGGCGGCCGTGATCACCGCCGCGCGCGCCGCCGCCGGCGACGAATGCGGCTAGCGCTTTCGAACTGCTGCGCGATTGAACTCACGGGTAGAGAAAGTGCCAACCCGGCCGGTGCAATACCGCTCCGCCGCGCAAAATGAAGAGATGCCGGACGGACCTGGCGGAGTCATCGCGCGCCGATCGTCACCGACGCGCGTCGCGTTGGCGCTGGGCAGCGGCGGGGCCCGCGGCTACGCCCACATCGGGGTGATCGACGCGCTGCGCGCCCGTGACTACGAGATCGTGGGGATCGCGGGCTCGTCGATGGGCGCGCTGGTCGGCGGTTTGGAGGCGGCCGGTCGTCGCGACGAGTTCGCCGACTGGGCGAAGTCCCTGACGCAGCGCACCATTCTGCGCCTGCTGGACTTCTCGATCAGCGCGGCCGGGGTGATGCGGGCCGAGAAAATCCTGGACGCGGTGCGCGACATCCTCGGCCCCCTCGACATCGAGCAGCTGCCCATCCCCTTCACCGCGGTGGCAACGGACTTGTTGACCGGCAAGTCGGTGTGGTTCCAGCGCGGTCCGATCGACGCGGCGATCCGTGCCTCCATCGCCATACCGGGCGTGATCGCGCCACACGAGGTCGACGGGCGGCTGTTGGCCGACGGGGGCATCCTGGACCCGCTGCCGATGGCCCCGCTGTCGGCAATCAACGCAGACGTGACCATCGCGGTGAGCCTGTCCGGCAGCGAGGCGATCGCCAACCGCGAGGGCGAGGCCGGGGTGACCGCCGAATGGTTGAACCGCATGGTGCGCAGCACCTCCGCGCTGCTCGACACCTCCGCGGCCCGGTCGCTGCTCGATCGCCCGACCGCGCGCGCCGTCCTGGGCAGATTCGGCGCTTCCCCCGCGGAAGCGGACAGCTGGTCGGACGGTGCGGACGTCGCGGAGCCCGCTGCCGGGGATGACGCGGCCGACGTACTGGCCGACGCCGCACCCGAGATCCCGAAGCTGGGCAGCTTCGAGGTGATGAACCGGACGATCGACATCGCCCAGGCGGCGCTGGCGCGCCATACGCTGGCGGTCTACCCGCCCGACCTGTTGATCGAGGTCCCGCGCTCGGTCTGCCGGGGACTGGAGTTCCACCGGGCGGCCGAGGTGATCGCCGTCGGCCGTGCGCTGGCGGACGAGGCCCTGGACGCCTTCGAGAACGAAAGAAACACGCCACCGCCGCCCGAAAGCTGAAACCCGTACTGCGCGTTACCGTCCCGGCCCGATCAGACGCCCAGGAAGCGCGCGACGCCTCGGGCTTCGCGGCGGCCCTGCTCGCGTCCGGCCAGTGCCGACGCGACGCGACAGGCCGGGTCCAACGGGTTGGGCCCGAAGGCCGCCAGCGAGTCGGCGTCCGCGAACACCGTGAACGTCGCGCCCGTGAAGGCGGAGATCTCCGCGGCCGGCCCGTCGCCGAACGCCGAGGGCGCGTCCACGCCCGAGGGCACCAGCACCACCGCCGTGTCGCAGTCACCGGCCGCGCCGAGGTTGACCGAGCTGGCGACCCCGCCGTCCATGTAGCGCCGGCCCGCGATCGCGACGGGGGGCCACGCCCCAGGGACCGCGCAGCTGGCCGCCACCGCGTCGACGAGGTCGACGCCGGATTCGCGATCGAAAACCACCAATTCGCCGGTGTCCACGTCGATCGCGGTGATCCGCAGCGCCCGATCGGGCCAGTGGTGCGACGGCAGGCGCTGGGCGATCACCTTGAGGCGCACCGGCGGCGGAACGGTTTTCGTCGACAACGCCACAGCCCCGATCCGCTGCATCTGCTGCCGGGTCTTGTTCGACGGGTCCGCACAGGGCTCCGCCAACGCAGCCAGGAACATCTCGGTGATCTCCTCCACGTCGACCCCGGAATCGATCTCGGCCGATGATTCGGCGATCTGCCGGTCGAACAGCACGTCAAGCGTGCTGCCGCTGCCGATCTGCGCGGCCACCACGGAGCCCGCCGAGGTCCCCACCAGCACGTCCGAACCCAGCAACAGCCCGGCCGCTGCCGGCGACACGTCGGCGATGCCGCGCAAAACTCCTGTCTCCCACGCTATTCCCGCTATTCCTCCACCCGCCAGCACAAGCGCTCGTCTGGTTGTCACGCCCACCCACTCTGCCAGGACGACATTGGGCTAGCGGCGGCCACTCGGTAACGCGTGTTGCGATTCCTGCACCCGCGCGCTCAGCTCCTCCCGGCGCAGCAGGTGGGCGGGCGGGTCGGGCAGTATCAGACCGCGGTCGACTTGCAGCGCGGCGTCGACGTGGACCAGCTCACCCGGCTCGAGCAGCCGCCAGCGGGGGTCGTCGTCCATGCGTTCGGTGGCGAACACCACCGACGGGCGCGTGCACAGATGTTCCGACCGGGCGTGAATTCGCTTGGTGCGCAAGTCGAATTCCGGGCCCCGGGCGGGGGCATCGTCGGACCGATCCAAGACGTACAGTTCATGGGTTTCGGGATACCGCAGCGCCCACATGTCGGTCGCCGTGCTCAGTAGCACGTTGACCGCATAGATCGGCACGTTGGCGGCGAGCCATGTCATGGCATCGGTCAGGCCCGCGGTCACGTCACCGTTCAGCGCCCGGATCGAGGCGGTGATCAACGCGAACACCCGCTCGGAATCGGTGTCGCCCAGGACCAGGTCGCCGGTGCCGACTTCGCGCAGCCGTTCGCCGAGAACGTCCAGCCCCTCCAGCACGCCGTTGTGCGCAAAGATCCTGCCGTCCTGCAGGAACGGGTGGGTGTTGCGAACGTCGAGCGCACCGGTCGTGGCGTAACGCACGTGCGCGATGAAGGTGGTGCCGGTCAACTCGTGGGCTTCGGTGGCGAAGGCGGCATCCTCCCAGGCCGCCATGGGTTGCTTGTCCAGCTGCGGCCGGCCACGCTCGTCGAACACCCCCAGACCCGTGCCGTCCGGGTTCCTTCTGCTCTGATCGGCGAGGCTGTCGGGAGCGTCCAACAACCAAAACGTCGCGGTGCAAACGTCAGTCCCGGCGTGCAGCCCGAATAGTCGACACATGGCCTCGACGGTACCCAGTTTCAGTGAGTCAACGCGCCGGCGAGGTCGCCCAGCACTTGGCTCGCGTAGCGCTTCCACAGCATCCCGAAGAGCGGCAGGCCCGGTGCGGACAGGACGGATTTCGGGTAAATGGCCCAGCGCCAGGTGATCTCGGTGCCGCCATCGGCCGGGGTAAAGATCCACTCACCGGTGACCGAGCCGACCAGCAGCGCCATTGGACCGTGGATCTGGGTGAGCCGGTAGCCGAACGATCGTGGCGGGTCGACACTGGTCAGGTCTTCGCGCGCCCTGCCGCCGCCGGCGAGGATGATGGTGCGGCTCTGACCCGCTGCGTCCCAGGCGCCGGTCTGGTCCCGCACCTCCTTGATCGGCGGTATCGGCCCGTACCGGCGGCCGAAGATCTCGGGCAGCGGGATGGGCAGCGTGCCGTGAAACGCCGCGTCGGGCGCGACGGGCACCACGTGCGATTGTTCGACGACAAGCGGCTGGGACATGGGGTTCCTTCCTGCCCTGGGTTATTCGCGGAGACGCGCGCTCAGTCGCGGGCCTCGACCACCCAGTAGCCATGCTCGGCGTAGCGTGCCCGGATGGCCTTCTTGTCGTACTTGCCGACGCTGGTGCGCGGGATCTCCTCGACGAACGCCCACCGCTCGGGCAGCCACCAGCGAACCACCTTCTCCGCGAGGAACTTTCGTAGGTCCTCGGCGCTGACTGTGGTGCCTTCCTTGGCCACCACGACGGCCAGCGGCCGCTCCTGCCACCGCTCGTCGGGCACGCCGACCACCGCGGCCTCTACCACATGCGGATGCCCGATCAAGCTGTTCTCCAACTCGACCGACGAGATCCACTCGCCGCCGGACTTGATGACGTCCTTGGCCCGGTCGGTCAGGGTGACGAAACCCCGCTCGTCGAGCCGTCCGACGTCGCCGGTGCGCAGCCAGCCGGAGTCGAATTTCGAGTCGTCGGCCGTCAGGTAGTACGAGCCGGCGATCCATGGGCCGCGGACTTCCACCTCGCCCACGGCCTCACCGTCGTTGGGCAGCACCTGACCTTCGTCGTCGACGATCCGCATCTCCACGCCGCAGACCGGTTGGCCCTGGGTGGCGCGGAACGCCCAGTGCTGGTCCTCCGGGGTTCCCGGCGGGGGCCACGCCATGGTGGCCATCGGGGAGGTTTCCGTCATGCCCCACAGTTGCCGGATCTCAACGCCGTGGTTTTCCTCGAAGGTGCGCATCAGCGACACCGGAACGGCCGAGCCCCCGCAGACCACCAGCCGCAGCGACGACATGTCGTGGCCCGGTTCTTCCTCCAGGCGGTGCAGGACGTCGTTCCAGATGGTGGGCACCGCTCCCGCCACGGTCGGTCGCCGGTCCTCCACCAGGCGGATCAGCGAGCGCGCGTCGAGATGGCGGTCGGGCAAGACGAGGTCGGCACCGGCCATCAGGGCGGCGTAGGGCAGGCCCCACGCGTTGGCGTGGAACATCGGCACGATCGGCAGCACGCTGTCGACGGAACCCACGCCGATGCCGTTGGTGGTGCAGGCGGCCATGGTGTGCAGGTAGCTCGAACGGTGGCTGTAGACAACACCTTTCGGGTTGCCGGTGGTGCCGCTGGTGTAGCACATCGCGGCCGCGGACTTCTCGTCGATCCGCGGCCAGTCGAACTCGGTCGACTCGCCGGCGAGCACGTCGGCATATCGCAGCACGGTCTTGCCCGACCCCTCGAACGCGGCGGTGTCACCCTCCCCCACCGCGATCACGGTGTGCACGGTCTTGAGGTCGCCCAACACCGGACCGAGCAGCTTGGCCAGCGACATATCGACCAGCACCACTTGGTCTTCGGCCTCGTTGGCGACATAGGCGATCTGCTCGGCGAACAGCCGGATGTTGAGGGTGTGCAGCACGGCGCCCATCGACGGCACCGCCAGATAGGTGGTCAGGTGTTCGGCGTTGTTCCACATGAACGTCGCCACCCGCTGGTCCCCGTTGATGCCGAGGCGGCGCAATCCGTTGGCCAGCCGGGCGACGTCGTGACCCAGTTCGCGGTAGCTGATTTGCCGGTAGCCGTCATCGGTGGCGGTGGTGACCGTGCGCTCCCCGTGCACACCGCAGCCGTGCCGCATGATCGCGGTGATCGTCAACGGAAAGTCCTGCATCGTGCTGTCCATTGAGGTACCGCCTTTGGATCCCGGCGCAGCGTCGCCTGATGTCAATCCTCGAGAAACGGCGTGACCGCATCCCGGGCCGGTGGCGATGAGCCGCCAGCAGCCTCCACCCTAAGCCCGAGTTCGGCGCCGGCGTCAGGCAATCACCCTAGGCGAGTACGGGTTCCCGCTGAGCCAATGCGGGCAGCCGGGTGGTCGACGCCTCAGCCGGTCCCCCGCCCGCGGCGATCGGCACGACGGTGACCACACCGGAATGGCCGGCGATGTAGAGGTACCTGCCGTCGGGGCTCTCGACCACGCAGGATGAGTGGTTCACCGCCCCGATGTCGGCGATGACGTCGTGGGTTCGCGTGCAGACCACGGCAACGCGGTCGTCGCTGACCAAGTAGGCGCGGCGGCCGTCGCGGCTGAGCGCCAAACGGGTGAGCGGGCCGGCGAGCTCGCTGAGCTTGCGGGTTCCGGTGATCTTGCGGGCCCGGGTGTCGATCACGTCGAGCACCGCACCGACGACGGGGCCGCAACTGGCCACAAAGGCCGTGGCGCCGTCGTTGCTCAGCGCGACGTCGCGAATCGGCAAACCCAGCTCGTAGGCGCCGACGACGCGGGATTCGGCGCCGGCCCGGCCGTCGGACTGCGCCCCGGTCTCGATGACGACGAGTTCGCCGCCGGACGGCCCGTTGGTGGCGGCGTAGAGGTGGCGCCCGTCGGTGCTGATGCGCACGCAATCCGCGGTGGTGCCGGGTGTCGCGTCGAGTCCGATCACTTCGAAGTCATCCGTGGTGGTGTCCATGACCGCGACGTCGGCGCCGCGGGCGCCGTTGCGGCTGGCGTAGACGAACCTCCCGTCGGCGCTGACGGTCAGATCGCTCACGCGGTCGGCCAGCGGATGGGTCGCGATCCGCGCGTTCGTGGCGAGGTCGACGACGTCGATGGAGTCATATGAGGACGACGCGGTGCTGATGTAGGCGCGCGGGGAGGCCCCGCCGCTCACGGCGATCGCGAACGGTTCGTCGATGCCCGTGATTGTCTGCACCACCCGACGCGCATCGGCGTCGAGGATCGAGACCGTGTCGCGGCCGTGATTCGCCACCACCAGCCGAGTGCCGTCGGGACTGACGCCGATGTCGCTGATGGGACCGTTTCGCACCGGGATCTGAACCACCGGGGCGTCGTCGAATCCGAACAACCGCTCGTCTCGATCGTCCTGGAAGGCCTTGCGGTCGTTTATACCGCTCACGCTGCACCGCCTTTGCTATGTTGTCGGCGCGGAGGCGGCGTCGCCGGGACTTGCGCGACAATTCGCCTACAGATCCAGAAAGATCTCAGCACCAAAAGGCGCCGACGCGACTGGTTTGGCGAGTCTACCGGCCAAAAATCGCGTCAAATCCCTTTAAATCCCCCGACGTTAGCTACGTCACCCCGCGCACTCAGGTTCTGCTCAGGCTTTCAATTACGCTGTATCGCAGTCGCTTACCCGTAGCGAAACCGATGCAAACGCGCTTCCGGCGGATTTCGCATTCGCCGCTAACGTCACCGGTCAGCGCGGTGGAGTTGTCCAGGTTAAGAAACTCTCAGGGTGCAGGCGCGAAGAGGGAAAGATCACACCGCGTCGGCTAACTGAACTGGGTGCGCGGCCGGGGCAGCGCGTCGCCGTCGACGAAGATGTCCAGCTTTTCGTTGTAAAACGCCACCAGACCGGCGATCTGGGCGACCGCGGGCAGTGGGTAGTGGTACGTCCAGGCCAGGTCCGGATGCAGGACATCACCATCAGGGCGGCCCAACCGCACCGACCAGTAACCCGACGTCACCCCCTTGTACGGACACAGCGTCTGGGTGGAGCTGGGTTCCAGATGCTTGAAGTCGACATCCGTTGGGTCGATGTAATACCTTGTGGGCAAACCTGTTTCGAATAGCAGGACCGGAGAACTGGTGTTGGCCAGCATTATTCCGTCCAGCTCCACCCGAACATGCCGGTGTGAGCGCAGCGCGTCAACCCGCGAATACGGATTGCGTGGGTGGCCGTAGATCGGTTCGTCTTCCTCGAACCAGCGCAACGGATTCCATTCGAATCGCACCGTCCCAGCCACCGGTCCGCCACCGTCGGCGTCGAACACGCGCGCGGCGGACGGGTGGATCTCGCCGGCACCCACTAGGGAGTGCAGCCGCGACGGCCCGAATTGAACCTTCTGCGAATGGTTTTCGTCGCGCAGGAACTCCGCACGGACATCGGCCAGCGGGATGTAGTACTGCGGGTAGTACGGGACCTCCCACACATACAGGGCCGCCGTGGTGTCGAAGACCAGCGCGTCCCCGAGGTAGCCACGCACGCGGCGCGGCGCGGGCTCGACCCGGCCGCGCTCAGCGGCCATCTGCGGATAGTCCCGGTCGGCGGTCACATCCGGTCCTTAGACGCGAGCCCGGCCGGCGCGTGGGCGATCGCCTTGCGGATAGCGTCGGCCAGCGCCAGCGCGCTCTCCTCGGTGAGTTCCAGCGCCACCCGCGCCGACGGCCCGAGTTCGGGGTTGATCACGTCGATGTTGACGGTGTGGCCGTAGGGCGCGTGGACCGGGTGATCGACGTAGACCGTCGCGCGGCTGGCGCCAAACCATCCGGTGGCGCCCTTGCCGCTGCCGTCGATTCCGATGTGTTCGGTGAGATAAGTACACATGGCAGGCGAGACCTAACCTTTCAGCTGGGTGGCGAAAAACTCGTCGATGCGCCGCCAGCCGTCCACGGCCGCCTCCGGTCGGTAGGCGGGCCGATCGACCGAGAAGAACGAGTGTCCCGCGCCCTCGTAGGAGTGGAACTCGTGCGGTTTGTTCAGCCTGGTCAGCTCCTCGTCCAGTGCGGCAACCGCGGGTGGAGCCGGGAAGCGGTCGTCGAGCCCGAACAGGCCGAGTAGCGGGCAGCTCAGGTTCGGCGCCAGCTGCAGGATCGGCTTCATAACCATGGGCATGCCCTCCGGCGGATCCTCGACGATGAACGCGCCGTAGCAGTCCACCACGGCGTCGAAGGGCAGTGAACACGCCGCCAGGTACGCGTGCCGCCCGCCCGAGCAATGCCCGATGACGCCGAACTTCCCGTTAGCCCCAGGCAAGGAACGCAGGTGCTCCACCGCACCCGCCACATCGCCGACCAGTCGCTCGTCGGGCACGCCGCCCGCCGCCCGCGCCGCCGCCGCCGCGTCGTCGGGTGACGCACCGGGGGCCTCGCGTGAATAGAGGTTCGGGGCCACGGTGTGATAACCGCTGACGGCCAGCCTCCGGACGAACTCCTTGGTTTCGCGGTCGTAGCCGGGCATGTGATGGATCCACACGACTCCACCGCGGGACCCCTCGGCGAGCGGCGTGGCCCGGTACGCCTCGATCTCGTCACCGCCGTGGCCGGTGATGGTGATCGTTTCCGCCCGGATGGCGTCTGGACTGAGCGCGTTCATCGCAACTCCTTTGGGGCTCCGTGGTGGCCGCACAACCGGACCCGGCGGCCCACGCGGCCGGTACGGAAACCAACGTATCGGAACACCGGTCGCGCGTTCAGCGCCGTTTGTCGCGCACCTTGTAGGTCGAGGGCCACGACTTGCGGGACTCATCCCCGGTCAACGGGACGCCCATGCCGCCGACCTTCACGTTGTAGGCCTCCTTGCCGGGGCCGACCTCCCGGTTCGCGTGTTCCTGGGCGAGGAAGTACAGCTCGTCGATGGTGGCCTCGTCGTACGCGACGAACGAGGTTTCTCGGGGGACGTCGCCGATGCCGGCCAGCATCCGGTCGGGCAGGAACCGCGACGCGAGCGCCGCCAGGCCCAACAGCGTGAACGGAATGAGCCAGTAACACACGTACGACAACGGGGTCTTGGTGTCCAGGATCGTGGCGTCATCCCGCACCATCGGCGGGATCGCCGACGACACCGTCATGGCCGCCGCCGTCCCCACCCAGACCCAGCTCAGGACGCTGACGAGCCGGCCGAACAGCTCGGTCTTGGCGACGTCGGCGGGTTGTTCCGCGGCTGCGAACGCACGCACGAACGGCTTGCCGGTCAGCGTTCCGACCAGGGCCACCACGAGGAACCCGGCGGCGCTGAGTGGCAGCATCCACCGTTGGGCGAACCACTCGTCCCGCGCGAAACTCAGCCCGGTGAGCACCACAAACACGGCGGCAGAACCGAATTCGAGCGTACGCTCCGGCTTGCCGGCGACGCTCCCGACCACCACCGCGACGGCCGTGATCGCTAGCGCTGCCAACGCCGCGGCAGGGAACGGGACGTTACCGACGAGCACCCAATAAGCGATCCACGGCGCAAGACCAGACAGCATGCCCACGATTGGTCAGTGTATGAGTGGCGGTTCGCCGCACCGTCGGCGGCAGGCCCAAAATTTGGTCCGGGGTCATGACGTGAGCCGTGACGCCAGGGTCTTCTGACGGCAAACGCCGACGACTAACCGGATGCGTTTGTGTTCAGCGCCATCGCCAGAAAGTCGAGACGCCACAGCGACTGGAACAGCGTGCGTCCGAATTCCCTTACCAGGCCGGCGTTTTCCGGGCCGACGTCACCGCGCTGTGCCACAGAATCGATAATCTCCCTGATCGTGCGACGGCCGTCGACCTGCTGAACGAACGGCACTTGAGCCGGGTTCAGCTTCAGCTTCGTGCCGGGCACGTGGATCTCGTCGCCGGACAGCAGGCAGGCCGTCCGCAGTAGCGGAACGTAATCGAGCGCCCCGTCCGTCGAGAAATCGATTGCGTAATGCTCTTTCGGACGTTCCGGGCGGCAGGCGATGAAGAAGTGGGTGGCATTCGCCGGCTGCAGGCGTTCCATCACGGACCAGAGTTTGATGTCGGGCAGTCGGTTCAGCATGGCCTGGAACTGGCTCGCCGGCGCGACGAAGTCGTGCGGGTAGTACGGCGTTTTGTGAAACCAGCCCTGGAACGCCAGTCCGGCGGAGCCGACCAATTCCAGGCAATCCGCAACGGTGTAGGCGCGCTGGCGGCTGTGCAAAAAGGTGTCGACCAACGCGCCGTCGGACAGCAGATCGCGGGCGCCGTTCAGATAGGGGCGAACCGGGTGGTCGGCGGGTAGCACCGCGATCGCCTCTTTGACCAACTGGACCGATGCGTCGTCCTGCTTCAGCCCGAGGTCCTGGAACGCCGATTCGAGCATGTCGACCCCGATCCGGCCGTACTTCGCGTAAAGCATGACTCCGAGTGCCCCGTCAGAGCGCAGGCAGCCGCCAAGCGCTTTGAGCCCGGCCAGTGGGTCCGCCATGTGGTGCAAGACGCCGGTGGACACGATGAGGTCGAAGTCGCGGGACAGCGTCGACACCTCTTCGATGGGAAGCAGATGCAATTCCAGGTTGTCCAGGCCGTGCTTGTCCTTCAGATACTGCTGGTGCTTGAGCGCTGACCGGCTGACGTCGATCGCGACCACCCTGGCGGCGCGGTTCATGAAGGCGAAAACGGCCGCCTGGAAGGTGCCGCAACCCGCGATGAGAATGTCGAGGTCCGGCTTGTACTCCCGGTTGGGCCACAGGACGCGGTGCGCCCAAAAGGGATCGAACCAATCCCAGTGATTTTTGGTCCACGCCGCGAGATCGGTTACCGGGGGCGGATACTCCCACCGATCGTATTGACGGGAGACACCGTCACCCCGCGGATCGTCGGTCACTTCGGCGCGGCTCCTTCGCGGTGGCGGTCGCGACCAACTTACTGTGCCTCGCGTCGTTCGGCTTGCTGACGGCGTGCCTCGGCGTTCACATCAGCGGGGGGCCCGGAACCAGCCAGATCAGCGAACTGTCGATCTGCCCCCGGTACTGCGGACAGTAGGCCGACACGGACAGGCCGACGAAGTAGCTGGATTCCTTCATCGTGAGATCGGTGTCGTGCTTGACCTTCAGCGCCAGAACGCTCGCATTCGCGTTGTTGTCGAATCCCGTGCACACCCGGTGGGCCATCGCGATCGCGGTGTCGCTGTCTCGAACTTCGATCCCGTAATTCACCAGGGACGCGATGAACGCATCATCGACTGGATCTGCTGATGCTGACGCCGAGGAGAACGGCACGGCGGCGAACAGCAGGACAGCACAACTGGCCGACCACTTCCCGAGACGAACGTTCATACCGGCTGCGGTCTCCTTCTGTGGCGGCATCCCGTCGAGAACGATCAATTCGACGTCGACAGGGGTACCTTCGCCTCGCCCACACCCTGCCCGGTCTGCCCGCTTGTCTCCGGCGCGCTTACCTCACGCAAGTTGACGGGTTGCGTACGCCAGCCGGCGTAACCAAGGGCGGCGCTGATCGCGGTATAGACAACGGCCTCCGTCCACATGTATCCGACGCCCCACTTCCTGCCGAGGAAGATGGGCTCGTCGATGATGCCGGTGGATGCGGCGACGGCGTAACCCGCGTGCGCATAGGCGATTCCGGCGAACGCTCCGCAGAAGAATTTGCTCACTTCGCGATTCATGTCCTTGTCCTCTCTCGGTTGCGACGACGCGTGTGATCTCACTGTCGGCCCCTCCCCTGAATGGAGTAGGGGCCAAGGTCCTCCGGCATCGGACCATTCGTCGCTTTCCGGCGTTCTCGAGGAACCGCGCTGAAAATGGACCTATCCGGGTCCGTTGACGATGCGATCGCGGATGGCGGTGGCGGTCGTGAGGTGCGCCTCGGCAGAGTTCATGAACTCGCCCGCGTGGCGGGCCTCGTTCGGATCGTTGTCCTCGACCGCGGCGACGCAGAAGTGGGAGGCGGCGTCGAAGTCGTCGAGGCTGGCTTGCAGCGCGTCGGTGAGTTCTTTGTCCGGGGAGGGCAGATGGGCCTGCAGGAAGCTCGCCGCGTCATGGCCCTCGTGGCAGGCCGCCCCCAGAGCGGCGTTGTCCTTACTACCGATGGCGAAGGTGGCCTTGCCCATGGCGATACCCAGGTCTTGCATGTGGTCCTGAGTCAGTTGGACCCATCCGCGCACGGCCTGGGTGTGAGACGTTGTCGTGGTGGCGCCGCCACCGCTGGCGTGTTTTTGGGGTGAGCAGCCGGCGACGATGAGCACCACCGCGGCGCCCACGATGGCTTGCTTGATCACCGTCGACCTCCTAAGTCCTGTGAACGGTGATCCTTCGCCCCGAGCCCGCCCGCCAGACAGGGCATAAAGGCTCTACCTCGAATAGAGGATGGCCCCGATTCGATCGCCGGATCAGCGGCCGGGCAAACAGGCTGAGGGTGGCGCGCGCGCGTTATCGCGCTGCATGCACTGACCTGCGCGGACGCTGGTGCCCCCAGTCGGACTCGAACCGACACTGGGCGGATTTTAAGTCCGCTGCCTCTGCCAATTGGGCTATGGGGGCTCGGCGGCGAATGTAGCGCGCCGGCGCCGAATCCGGGACATCGCGTCTCGCTCGAAATAACCGAAATTTGCAAGATGCGCTGCGAGAGTGTGTCAGCTAAGATCCGCTCCCCCGAGCCTTAACCACGGCTTTCCTTCGGGTAACAGATGACACCGCTATGTCGTCCGGCAGGACGATGTTAAAACTACCGGCCTGATCGTTAAGAAGCCGTAAACGGCTGTAACCCTGCCCCTTTCGGCCGGGAACGTGGAGTCGGGGGTCGTTAGTGTTACGCCAGCGCACAGGGGCCGTTACGTAAACACTCAGGTCGATCCACCGCATGGGGGTCGACTCGTTCCGAACACTAGGAGCAATAAATGGCATTTCTGACAACACAGACAGAAGAGATGCTAGCTGCCGAGCAGCTGCTGTCGGGGATAAACACCAACCTGGCGGCGCAGAACGCGGGCGCCGCGGCGGCGACCACGGTGATCGCTCCGGCCGCCGCCGACCCGGTGTCGGCCCAGCAGGCGGCGATCTTCTCGGCGTACGGCACCCAGTACCAGGCGATCGCCACCGAGGCGCAGACGCTGCTGGAGAATTACGCGCAGACCCTGGGCATCAGCTCGGGCAGCTACGGCGACACCGAGGCCGTCAACGCGAGCCAGGCCGCGCTGTCGAGCGCCGCTTCTCCGCTCGCGTCCGCCGCGGCGACGCCGTCGAACACCCCGCTCGACTGGCTCGCATATCTCCTCGGTAGCACCGGCAACGGCACCAACCCGAACATGCTCGGCGGGATCTTCGGCCTCTCCGGCAACGGAGCCAACATCGGCAACATCGGCTTCGGCAACTGGGCCTCTGCCGGTTCCGACCTGCTGGGTCTGGCCGGTGGCGGACTGCTGGACACCTCCGCGGCCGACGCCGCCGGATCGGCCGCCGACGCGGCGGGGCTTGCCGATGTCACGACGCCCATGGCCGGTGGTGGCATGGCCGGCATGGGCGCCATGCCGGTGGCCTCCGTGGGGTCCGCGACCATGGTCAACAACCTGTCGGTGCCGCCGAGTTGGGCCGGCGCGGCCACCCCGGTGGCCGGCACCAGCGCCGCACCGCTGCAGACGGTGGGCTGGACCGCCGCCGCGCCGCAGGCCGGCACCGGGACCATCATCCCGGGCATGCCGGGGATGGGCGCGGCTGCGCGAAACAGCGCGGGCTTCGGTGCGCCGCGCTACGGCGTCAAGCCGATCGTCATGCCCAAACCGGCGACCGTCTAGCCCTCCGCCAATCCCTCAAAGTCCTCGAATTGCAAAAGACAACATAAGGAGCGGGAAACACAAATGGTTCTTGACTTTGCAGCAATTCCCCCGGAGATCACCTCCTCTCTCATGTACGCCGGCGCCGGTGCCGGACCGCTGATGGCCGCCGCGGCCTCATACGCCAATTTGGCCGCCGAGGTGAGCGCCACGGCAACCCAGTGGGAGTCGATCGTCTCGTTGCTCACCACCGAAAACTGGACCGGCGGCGGATCGGCGGCGGCGGCCGCCGCGGCCCAGCCGATCATCGCCTACCTGACCGAGACGGCAACGACGCTCGAGCAGGCCAGCGCGCAGGCCACGGCTTCCGCGGCCGCTTACGAGGCCGCGTTTGCGGCGACGGTCCCCCCGCCGGTGATCGCAGCCAACCGGACGTTGCTGGCGACACTCGTCGCGACCAACTTCCTTGGGGTCAATTCGGCCGCGATCGCCGCGACCGAAGCGCAGTACGCCGCGATGTGGGCACAGGACGCCGCCATGATGGCCGCCTACCAGGCTGCCTCCGCGGCGGCGGGGGTGCTGACTCCAGTGACTCCGCTGGCTTCGACCACCAACCCTGCGGCCGCCGCGGCCGCGGACAGCACCGCCCTCGCCGCTGACTCGACCGGCGGCACGGTGCAGGCGCTCGCTCCCGCCGCCAACGCGGCGGCCTTGGCCGCCCCCACCTTGCCTTTCACGACCGACGGCTTGCTGTCCTCGATCGACAACTTCATCGGTACGCCGTCGGTCTTCAACGGCATCAACGGCGCCGTCAACACCGCAGCATGGTGGGTCTGCAACACCATCCCGACGGCGGTCTCCCTGGGGCACACCCTCGGCTCCGTGCCGTCGATCCCATTCGCCCTCACCGATTCCGTCACGCCGCTCGCCGGCGGGATGGTGCAGGGCACCATGGTGGGCTCGGTGTCGGGCGCGGGAGCGTCGGCCGCCCTGGGCGAGGCCTCCGCGGTCGGCGGACTGTCGGTGCCGGCCGGCTGGAACGCGGCCGCCCCCGCGTCGTTGGCTTCCTCCACCGCCCCCCTCGAGGGCTCGGGGTGGACGGCGGCGGCCGAGGCCGAGCCGGTCACCGCGATGCCCGGCATGCCGGGGATGGCCGCCGCGGCCAAGGGCGCCGGTGCCTACGGCTCCGGACCGCGGTACGGCTTCAAGCCGATCGTTATGCCCAAGCAAGTTGTCGTCTGATGTCGGGATTACCGGTACGGGAAATTAGGGGGTACATGTCACCCGTTTGAGGCGATCAGTTAACCGGTAGGCCGTAATCTGTCCATAACGCGGCCACCACCGCATCAATTAGAACTGTTAAGACTTCGACATTGAAGGCTTGAAGGAAAAGGAGAAAGCAACATGGCAACACGTTTTATGACTGACCCGCACGAAATGCGGGCGATGGCGGGCCGCTTCGAGGTGCACGCCCAGACG
>NZ_LZII01000009.1:0-33281 GCF_001667425.1 Mycobacterium sp. 852002-51613_SCH5001154
TGCCGCCGGGGCCGGGGGGGGGCGCGGCCCCGGCCCCCGACGACCCCGGCCGGGCCGCGACAGGTGACCTACTCGGTGACCGGCACGAAGGCGCCCGGCGACATCATCTCCGTGACCTACGTCGATGCGTCCGGTCGGCGGCGCACCCAGCACAACGTGTACATCCCGTGGTCGATGACCGTCACGCCGATTTCGCAGTCCGACGTGGGCTCCGTCGAGGCGTCCAGCCTCTTCCGCGTCAGCCGGCTGAACTGCTCGATCACCACAAGCGACGGGACGGTCCTTTCGTCGAACAGCAACGACTCACCGCAGACGAGCTGCTGATGGTCGGCAGGTATTCGGCGTACCGCCGCGGGGTGGGGGACGACACCATCTCGCCCGACGTCATCGACCGCATATTGATCGGGGCGTGTGCCGCCGTCTGGCTGGTATTGCTGGGCGTGAGCGTGGCTGCGGCCGTCGCGCTGGCCGACCTGGGGCGGGGCTTTCACAAAGCGGCCAACGGTACGCACAGCACCTCCTGGGTGTTGTACGCCGTGATCATCGTGTCCGCGCTGATCATCGCCGGGGCTATCCCGATGCTGTTGCGGGCCCGCCGGATGGCCCAGACCGAGCCGGCCGCCCGGGGGATGACCTCGCCCAACCGGCCCCCCGTGCGCCTTATGTCCCAGGCGCCGCGCACCGCGGCCGATCGGGCGAGACAACCCCGGGTGCAGGCGCCGGTACAGACGGCCGACTCCGGATGGTCGGGTGAGGCGGTCGATCGGGTGTGGTTGCGCGGCACCGTGCTATTGCTGACCGCGATCGGCGCCGCGCTGGTCGCGGTGGCCACGGCGACCTACCTGATGGCCGTGGGCCACGACGGCCCCGCCTGGGTCGCATACGTGGTCGCGGGCGTCGTCACCGCGGGGATGCCGGTGATCGAGTGGCTGCATGTTCGCCTACTGCGCCGCGCCGTCGCCGAGCAGTAGGCCCTACGACGCTTTGGCGTACCTGCGAACCAGTTCGTCCTCACCGAACGTGCTCGTGTGCTGCGTGCCGTTGTCGTCGCGGCCGAAGAACGTCCAGCGCCGGGGAGTCGTCTGCGGCCCGCTGATCATCTTGACGGTGTAGCGCAGCTTCGTGGGACGCAGCGTGCCGATGATGTCACCGACCCGGATCTTCGAAGGATGGATCTCCGGGGCGTCATTCCAGTCCTCTGTCGCCATTACGCCCATCCTCATCGTGTAAACCCCCCGCTCACCCGGACAGCGCCACGGTCAGGCCCTCGCCACTGTAGTGCACCCACCGAGCCAGGGCGGCCCACCCGGCCCCGGGCCGCCCCGTGGCTGGCGGTGGCGTAGCGTTAGCTGCGAGCCGTTTCATTGTCAGCGGTGGTCCGCAGCTACCCAAGCGAGTGCGACCCACGGCAATGCGATTCCTCCGTCCGCCCGGGCTAGCCGGCGCGAACGACGCCGACGTGAAGGGATCCGCTTGTGGTTGTCGCGAATCTGCCTGGCCGCCGGGCCGCCGGATGACCGAATTGTTCGAACGCCGACGCCGAGTCAATCCCGTCCGGCTGTCGGTTTGTCGTGAACTCGGCCGCCCCATCGACGGCGCGTGGTGGCCGCGCGCAGACCGCATCACCAACGAATTGCCCGAGCTGGTCGCCCTCCTGACCCCCTTGCTGGGCGACATCAACGCGATCAATGTCAACTGGCCACCACTGCAGCGACCACCCGACTTGAACTGGTCAGGATGGGAACGAAAGCGCCAGCATGTGATGACAATCGTCGGGGGCGACGCACGCGTGAACCTGCTCGTCATCCCCTACGCGACCTACAGCGCGCTCGCCCTGATGGTGCTGCGCTGCGCGGCCGACCTACCCGTCGAAGCGCGCGACCAGACGAAGCCGGCGTTCTTGGCTGCCGGCTCGATCCTGCGGGCGGCCCAGCAACAATGCGCCACGGCCTGCACCGAACCAGCGCGAAGCTAGTGGTGCTCGCCGTTCTTGCCGTTCGAGCCGACGGTGCTTTCCTGGTGCTCGCGCAGGGCGGTGAGGGCACGTTGCTCTGAGCCGTGTGCAGCCTCGCGCAGCGCCGCATCCTCCGACGCCGGGTCGGCGAACAGGAAGCTGCCGCTACCCGGTGAACCGGCCGAGCCAAGCTTGTTCATCCGCTTGGGCAGCGCCGCGCCCTGGTACTCGAGCGGGAGCGGGTGGCCGTGGTCGTCGACCGGTCCGAGCGGCTGATGCAGCTCGATGTAAGCGCCGTGCGGCAGCCGCTTGATGATCCCCGTCTCGATGCCGTGTGCGAGCACCTCCCGGTCGCTGCGCTGCAGCGCAACGCACCACCGGTAGGCGATGAAGTAGACCACCGGCGGGAGGACGACCATCCCGATGCGGCCGATCCAGGTCGTCGCGTTCAGCGAGATCTGGAACTTCAAGGCGATGATGTCGTTCATCGCCGCCAGCGTCAGCAACATGTAGAACGAGATCGCCATGGCACCGATGGCCGTGCGCACCGGGGCGTCACGTGGCCGTTGCAACAGGTTGTGGTGGGCGCGGTCGCCGCTGAATCGCTTCTCCAGGAAGGGATAGACGATCAGCAGGACGAAGATCAATCCCATCAGGAGGGCCACCCACACGGCGGCGGGAACGGTGTGGTGCCAGAAGTAGAACTCCCACGGCGGCCAGATACGCGCCAGGCCCTCGGTCCACATCATGTAGAAGTCGGGCTGCGAGCCGGCCGAGACGTGAGATGGCTTGTAGGGGCCGAGGTTCCAGATCGGGTTGATCTGCAGCAGCCCGCCCATCAGGCCGAGCACCCCGACGATCGCGGCGAAGAACGCGCCGGACTTGACCGCGAAGATCGGCATGACGCGCACACCGACGACGTTCTGCTCGGTGCGGCCCGGGCCGGGGAACTGGGTGTGCTTCTGGAACCACACCATCGCCAGATGCAGCCCGATCAGCGCCAGGATGATCCCCGGAATCAGCAGGATGTGCAGGGCGTACATTCGCGGGATGATGTAGCCCGCGGTCGCGCACTCGTTACCCACACCGCCGCAGGGGAAGTCGCCGCCGAACAGCGCCCAGTGCAGCCAGGTGCCGATCACCGGCATTCCCAACGTGATCGAGGAGAGCGCGGCGCGCAGCCCGATACCCGACAGCAGGTCGTCGGGCAGCGAGTAGCCGAAATACCCCTCGAACATGGCCAGGATCAGCAGCAGCGAACCGATGACCCAGTTGGCCTCGCGGGGCCGGCGGAACGCGCCGGTGAAGAAGATTCGTGCCAGGTGCACCATGATCGACGCCGCGAAAATCAGTGCGGCCCAGTGGTGTACCTGCCGGACGAACAGGCCGCCGCGCACCTCGAACGAGATGTCGAGGGTCGAGGCGAAGGCTTTGGACATGTCGACGCCACGCAGCGGCTGGTAGGCGCCGTTGTAGGTGATCTCGGCCATGGACGGGTCGAAGAACAGCGTCAGGTACACGCCGGTGAGCAGCAGCACGATGAAGCTGTACATCGCGATCTCACCCAGCAGGAACGACCAGTGCGTCGGGAAGACCTTGTTGAGCTGCCGGCGTACCGCCGCCGAGGGGTGATAGCGCGTGTCGATGTCTTCACCCTGACGGGCCAAGACGTCGCCGATCTTGGGCGGTTTCGGGGGACTCAGTTTCGGACTCATGTTGTCGTCCTCTCCCAGAATGCCGGTCCGACGGGCTCGACGAAGTCACCGTTGGCGACTAGATACCCGTTGGTGTCGATCGTGATGGGCAGTTGCGCCAGCGCGCGGGCGGCCGGGCCGAAGATCGGCTTGGCGAAGTGCAGGGCGTCGAACTGCGACTGGTGACAGGGGCACAGGATTCGGTAGGACTGCTCCTCGAAAAGCGATGCGGGGCAACCCAGGTGCGAGCAGACCTTGGTGTAGGCGAACAGCTCGCCGTAGTTGAAGCTCTCCTGGCCCTGGCGCTTGACCACCCGGGGCATGTCGGACGGCCGCACGCGGATGAGCATGACCGGGTTTCGGACGCCCTGGTTGATGGCGCGCAGCTTTTCCTGTGATTCCGGCGTGGTGCCGTCGCCGTCGGATTCGCGCCAGGGGAATACCGTCTCCATGCCGCCGGCGTCGAGGTCCTCGGGGCGCATCTTGACGAACGGTGATGCACCGGCGGAGCCGGTTGCCCGCGCGAGGAAGATGGTCTCGCCCGCATACCGCGGTGTCCAACCGGACGTCCACAGCACGGCCTTCTTCCCATCGGCGCTGGGCACCACCGGTTTCCACGGGTTCTTGATCAGACCGCCGGCAAACGCCACCAGCGTCGACAGACCGAACGCGCCCAGGCCCAGTCCCAGGGAAAGCCCAATCACCTTGCGCCGCCGGACGGTTGAGCCATCAAGGGCGTCGGTCAGGTTCGCCACCACCGTCTTGCGGTCGATGTCGCGCGAGGCCCCGTCATGCCGCTCCTGGATCGAAATCTCTTCCGGGATAAACCTTTTCTGGTACAGGATGGTGCCGATGGCGATCGACAGGATCGACATCCCGAAGGTCAGCCCGTAGAGCGGGGTGGCCAGGTCGTACAGCAGGCTGCCGGGGGCGTCCTTCGGCTTGTACTCCCACGGCCAGAACAGGAAGACCAGCAACAGCGCCAACCCGAAACCACCGCCGAGCAAGAGCCACAGCGCGACTCCGCGTTCGGCGCGCTTCTCGGCTTTGGTGCCCTCGACGGGCCAGCGGGGTTCCTTGACGATCGTCTCGACGCCGTCGAGCTTGCCGCCCAGCGTCACCAGCTCGTGCTGGGACATCGCGGCCAGGGCCGCCTCGTCGGGTTCGTTCGGCGCGGCGCCCTTGTCGGTGTCGGAGCCGGCTACGGCATTGGTGTCGCTCATGATGCTCGTGCCCCAATCCACAGTGCCAAACCGATGGCGGCGACCATCCCGATGATCCACGCGGCCATGCCCTCGGGCGCGGGCCCGAATCCACCGAGGCCGTAGCCGCCGGGCTGGCGCTCTTCAGTGACCGACTTGATGTAGCCGATGATGTCCTTCTTGGCTTCGAAGGACAGCTGACGGTCGGAGAACTTCGGCATGTTCTGCGGGCCGGTCCGCATGGCCGCCAGGATCTGCTGCTCGTTGGGCGCCTCGAGGGCCGGCGCGTACTTGCCCGACGACAGCGCCCCTCCCTTGCCGGTGAAGTTGTGGCAGGAGGAGCAGTTCAGCCGGAACAGGTCGCCGCCGCGGCCCAGGTCGTCACCGCGCAGCGACTTCATCGCCAAGCTGCCGTCCGGGTTGCGCACGGTCGTCGGACCGCCGCCGTTGGCCTGCACGTACGCGCCCAGCGCGTCGACCTGCGCCTCGTCGAAGATCGGCTCCTTGCGCGGCGCCTGGGCCTCGCCGGTCATCGCAGGCATGCGGCCGGTGGAGACCTGGAAGTAGACGGCCTCCTCGCCGACGCCGATCAGGCTGGGCCCGCGGTCGGGCACGCCCTGCAGGTTCGCGCCGTGACACGACACGCACGACGTGTCGAACAGCTGCTTGCCGGTCCGCAGCAGCGCCGAGGACGACTCGTCGGCGACGGCCACTTGCGGGCGCGGCGTCAGCACGGCGGCCAGGCCGCCGGCGATGGTCAGCGCGATCAGCAGCAACAGCCCGCCGGACAGGCGGCGGCGCAGCCGCCGCCTCGAGCGGTCGCGCTGCCCTTGACGCGGCTTCCGGTTTCGCATGGACCCCAGCTTCTTCAACCGAGAACTCCTGTTCATTCCAGTATTCGGAGCCGCCGGCTCATCGGATGAAATAGATCACGGTGAACAGCGCGATCCACACGATGTCGACGAAATGCCAGTAGTAAGAGACGACGATGCTCGCGGTGGCCTGCGCCGGGGTGAACTTGCTCATCGCGGTGCGGGCCAGCAAGAAGATGAAGGCGATCAGACCGCCGGTGACGTGCAGGCCGTGGAAACCGGTCGCCAGGTAGAACACGCTGCCGTAGGCGCTGCCGGGAATCGTGGTGCCGTGCGTGGCCAGGTGGAAGTACTCGTAGCCCTGCCCGCAAACGAAGAACAGGCCCATCAGGAAGGTGATCACGTACCAGCGGCGCAGCCCGAAGACGTCGCCGCGTTCGGCCGCGAACACACCCATTTGGCAGGTGAACGACGACGCGATCAGCACGAGCGTCACCGGGACGGCCTGATAGAGGTTCAGTTCGGTCGGCGGTGGCGGCCACTTGCCGCCGGACTGCGCACGCGCGGTGAAGTACATCGCGAACAGGCCAGCAAAGAACATCAGCTCGCTGGAGAGCCAAACGATGGTGCCGACACTGACCATGTTCGGTCGATTCAACGAATGAACGCGCGACGTGATTGCAGTACCTGAGGTCCCTACAGCGCTGGTCACATCCGCAAGTATGACGCTTTGTAGTTGATTAACTCCACCCGGGGCGGCATTTCATCTTTTCGCGTCGCGGCGCCGGCCGGAGCGGGCGGGACTCCGCGCCGGTTGGGGCAGGTCGGGTCCGCGTGGGACCATCGGCGCGTGGCTCTGTCATCTGAGGCTTCCACTGGCGGGTCCGCCGCTCGACCGGCCGGGGCGGCACCCTCGTGGCCTGGGGTTCTGGCCCGGTTGATGGGCGGTCAGGATCTGGCGCGCGGCCATGCCGCCTGGGCCATGGATCAGATCATGGCGGGCGACGCGAGCCCGGCGCAGGTCGCATCGTTTGCGGTGTCGATGCAGATGAAGGTCCCGACCTCGGCCGAGGTCAGCGAGTTGGCCGACGTCATGCTGGGCCACGCGCGCACGATGCCCGCGATGCGCGACGACAGCGTGGACATCGTCGGGACCGGTGGCGACGGCGTCAACACCGTCAACCTCTCCACCATGGCGGCGATCGTGGTCGCGGCCGCCGGCGTGCCGGTGGTCAAACACGGCAACCGCGCGGCATCGTCGTTGTCCGGCGGTGCCGACACGCTGGAGGCGCTCGGCGTGCGTATCGACCTCGAACCCGAGCAGGTGGCGCAGAGCCTGACCGAGGTGGGCATCGGGTTCTGCTTCGCGCCGCTGTTCCACCCGTCGTACCGGCACGCGTCGGTGGTGCGCCGCGAGATCGGCGTGCCGACGGTGTTCAATCTCCTTGGACCCCTTACCAATCCGGCTAGGCCGCGGGCCGGCCTGATCGGCTGCGCGTTCGCCGACCTCGCCGAGGTGATGGCGGGGGTCTTCGCCGCGCGCCGGTCCAGCGTGCTGGTGGTGCACGGCGACGACGGACTTGACGAGTTGACGACGACCACCACCAGCACGATTTGGCGGGTGCAGGCCGGGACGGTGGACAAGCTGACGTTCGATCCGGCCGGATTCGGTTTTGCCCGAGCCGATCTCGACGATCTGTTGGGCGGCGACGCGCAAGCCAACGCGGCGGAGGTGCGCGCGGTGCTGGCCGGTGACAAGGGCCCGGTCCGGGACGCCGTAGTGCTCAACGCCGCCGGGGCGATCGTGGCCCACGCCGGCCTATCCAGCCGCGCTGAATGGTTGCCGGCGTGGGAGGACGGGTTGCAGCGCGCCGCCGCGGCGATCGACTCCGGTGCGGCCGAACAGGTGCTCGCGCGATGGGTGCGGTTCAGCCAGCAGGTCTGAGTCGTGTTGGGCCGCTTGTGCCGAGGTCTGTTCATAGGCCAGCCGCGCCGAACGCGCCGAGGCGCCCCAGGCCGCCCACGCGCCGGCCGAGCGCAGTGGTGAAGCCCAGCCGGTGGCGTCGGCGGATTCATCGACCCGAACGATGCGAACCCCGGGGCCTGCCAGCCACCGCGTGATGAGCGCGGATTCCTCCACCAGCGCACCGCCCAGCGGGGCCGCGACGGGCAAGATCGCCTGTGCCCCAGCCGCAATGGCGTCGACCACCGGCATCGGGGGCACCCCGCGCCTGGCGGTGCCGGCTGCGGCGAGCTGACCGTGCCGGACGACGGCGAGGTGGTAACCACCGTCCCCGTCGGGCGCGGCGGCGATCAGCTCGGGCAGCGTGGCCAGGGCGCGCAACCGCTGGCCGCGCCACAGGATCTCGACGGCGGTGGCGGTGCGGTCGCGCAGGCGCGCGGCGCTTTCGAAATTGCGGCGCTCGGCCAGCGCCGTGACCTGATCCACGGCGGCCACCAGGGCGGCGTTCTCCATCCCGTCGATCAACGCGGCGACGCGCGCCACGGCCGCCGCGTATTGCGTGGCCGTGATGCCGCGCGCCGCGGGACACGGCGAGACCTCGGCCTCGGGGCAGGCCGGCCCGTGCAGGACCGAGCGGCCCAGCCGGGCCGTGCAGGTCCGAAGGCCGGTGAAGCGCGCCATCAGCGCGGCCGTGTCGGCGGCGTCGGCGCGCGACCGAAACGGGCCGACGGCGCGGTCGTGGCGCGGTGCCCGGACCACCGCGAGCCGCGGGAACGCCTCGTCGGACAGGGCCACCCACCACCAGCGGTGCGGGAACCGGGAACGGCGGTTGTAGGGCGGGGCGTGCGCGGCCAGCAGTCGCAGCTCGTGGACGCCGGCCTCCAGCGCGTGAGCGCACTCCACGTGGTCGACCGCGGTGGCCAGATTGACCATCTCCTTCATCCGGCCGCGTGGGTCGGCGCCGGTGAAGTACTGCCCGACCCGGCGGCGCAGGTCGACGGCGGTGCCCACGTAGAGCACCTCGCCCGACGGCCCGCGAAACAGGTAGACCCCCGGGCGGTGGGGCAGACCTTCGGCGAGGACCCGCTTGCGCCGCTGGGCCGGCGTCACGTCCGGCAGGTAGGAGCGCAGGTCGGCGTAGGTGTGCACCCCCTGGTTGCCCACCCGCTCGATGAGCGCGTGCAGCACGTCGACGGTGGCGCGGGCGTCGTCCAGCGCGCGGTGCGTGGGCTGGGTGGCGACGGCAAAGAGCCGCGCCAGCGCGGCCAGCCGCACCGTGGGGGCTTCCTCGCGGCTGAGCACCCGGCGGGCCAGCCGCACCGTGCACAGGACCTTCGGCCGGGGCCAGGGGATGTCGCACCGCGCCGCGGCGGCACGCAGAAATCCCACATCGAACCCGGCGTTGTGGGCCACCAGCACTGTCCCGTGGTCGAAACCCGCGAATTCGAGGAACATCGGCAACACCGCGTCGATTGTCGGAGCGTCGGACACCATCGCGGTGGTGATGCCGGTCAGCTGCACGATCTGGGGCGGGATGCTGCGCTCCGGGTCGACGAGCGTGGCGAACTCGCCGAGCACGGCGCCGCCGCGGACCTTGACCGCTCCGATCTCAGTGATGGCGTCGGGCGCGTTTCCGTCGGTGCCTTTCGTGCGTCCGCCCGTGGTCTCCAGGTCCACCACCACGAAGGTTGTGTCGCGCAACGTGACGTCGGCGGTGGCGAAGGATGACCCCAAGTCGGTGAAACTGAGCTGAGTCGCATCACCGGCACCCATGGCCGCGACGTTAAGCGGGTCCACCGACACCCGCGCGGTTCCCACGCCGAGCAAACCGAACCCGTTCGCCAGGCGAAACGCGGTGCCGGCGGGTTGTCGGTGGGTGTGGTTACCGTGCGGAGAGTCCGACCTGAGTTCGCCAAGCCTGACCGAGAGGACCGATCCCGATGGCACGAAGCAGTGGGCCCGACAGCGACGGCACGACGGTGCCGGACGCGGGGGCGCCGGTGGTGATCGATTGCGACGACTGCGCGGTGCGCGGACCGGGATGCCGCGATTGCGTAGTCAGCGTGTTACTCGGGGTCCCGGGAACTTTGTTGGAGGACGAATGCGCTGCGTTGGCGGTGCTCGCCGATGTAGGCCTGGCACCGCGATTACGGTTAGTGCCTATCCGCCGCGAACGCGATTCGGGCGTCGCCTAAGATGCTTTGTGTGCCAAAGGTTTACGAGGGAGTCAGCATCGTCCACATGATAATGACAGAAATCTATCCAAATTCTTAACCCCCCGCTTTGGACAAACGCCGATATCGTTTCGTAACCTGTCTGAGACCTAAACCAGCTCGACGGCGCCTGGTCGTCAATGGCCCGTTTAAGGAAGCAAAATCTTGAGGCTTGACTCTAGATACCCGTTTGTGCGTGTCGTCACGCGATTTGCCATCGGGACGCTAGCGGGCTTCACAGTCTTATCGGGTGCCCTCGCGGCGAACGTCTCGGCCGACCCGGCCGGTGATGCGCTGGCCAAACTCAACGAGTTGTCACGCCAGGCCGAGCAGACCACCGAGGCGATGCACAGCGCGCAGCTCGACCTGAACGACAAGCTGGTGGCCCAGCGCGCGGCGGACAAGAAGCACGACGACGCCCTGGCCGCCGTCGATGCGGCCAAGGCTCGCCTGGCGTCGTTCCAGGGTGCCGTGAACAAGCTTGCCGCCGCGACCTACATGGGCGGCCGCGTCGACGGCATGACGGCCATGTTGACCGCCGGATCGCCGCAAGGGCTGATCGACAAGCTGGCCATGCAGCGGCTGATGGCGACCCAGATGGCCGACCAGATGACGAGTTTCCGGGCCGCGGGCGAGCAGGCCGCCAAGGCCGAGCGGGAGGCCGCCAAGTCCGCCGCCGACGCGAAGAGCGCGGCCGAGCAGGCCGCCGCGGTGCGAGCGAGCCTGCAGTCCAAGCAAAGTCAGTTGCAGGTGCAGATCGCGGTCGTCAAGTCGCAGTACGTGTCCTTGTCGCCCGAGCAGCGCACCGCGCTCGCCGATCCCGGCCCCGTCCCGGCGGGTCTCCCGGCGCCCGGCGCCCCCGCGCCCGAGGCGGCGCCGCCCGGCGCGCCGCAGGGACCCGGTGAGGCTCCGCCTCCCGGCGGAATGCCCGGACCGTTCGGTGGCGGGGTCGGTGGCGGTGACCGCGGGACCGTCGTGCAGGCGGCGTTGACGCAGGTCGGTTCACCGTACGTCTGGGGTGGCGCCGCGCCGGGCGGGTTCGACTGCTCCGGCCTGGTGATGTGGGCGTTCCAGCAGGCCGGTATCTCGCTGCCGCACTCCAGCCAGGCGCAGGCTCAAGGCGGTCAGCCGGTGTCGTTGTCGGACCTGCAGCCCGGCGACGTGGTCACCTTCTATAACGACGCGTCACACAGCGGCCTCTACGTCGGTGACGGCATGGTGATCCATTCCTCGACCTACGGCCAGCCGGTGCGCGTGGTGCCGATGAATGCCGCAGGCCCGATCCACGACGCCCGCCGCTACTAGCGGACCAGGCGCCCGGCGCGGGCGGCTGACGCTGCTGCTGGCCTGGGTCTTCCTTGTCGAGCTCGTCGTCGCCGCGGCGGTCCCGCTGGACGCGGGACGCGGCGGCGGCACGCGACCCCCGCAGCTGATCACGCCCGCACGCAGCCAGGTCAGCGCCGCGACGAAGTCGCTGGTCGTCGGTGACCGCACCGTTCGGCTGCTCGGCCTCGGCGGTCCGGCCGGCGACCGGCTGCTGTCCCGGGTGGCGTCCGGCATCGGCGCGGCGATCAACGCGGTCGAGGCGTTCTGGGGCTTGGACTGGTCGCGCGACATATCGGTGGTCGCCGCCCACACCGACGAGGAGTTCCGCGCGGCCGCCGGTGGCGGTCCGGCGGCGCAGTGGGCGGACATCGCGGCGGTGACGGTCGCCGACCGCGTCGATCCGGTGCACCGGGTGGTCATCGGTGAGCGGATCGTCTTCGCGCCCGGCGCGGCCAACATGACCGAGGGTGCGCTGCGAATCGTGTTGACGCACGAGCTTTTTCACTACGCGGCCCGCGCGGACACCGCCGCGGATGCGCCCCGGTGGCTGACCGAGGGCGTGGCCGATTTCGTCGGCCGGCCACGGACTCCGGTGCCCCTCGACGCGCTGCCGGTCCCGCTGGCGCTGCCCTCGGACGCCGACCTGGACGCACCGGGCTCGCAGCGTTCGTTGGCGTACGACCGCGCCTGGTGGTTCGCGCGCTTCGTCGCGGACACCTTCGGGACGGCCAAGCTGCACGACCTGTATCTGGCCGTCTGCGGTGCCGGGCACACCGACGTGCCCTCCGCCGCGCACGACGTGCTGGCCACCGACTCGCCCGGCCTGCTCGCGCGCTGGCACGAGTGGCTCACCCGCGCCGGCTGAGGAGATGCCCCGCACGGCCCGCGCGCGCGTCAGGCTAGCCTGACGCAGTGAGTCGGGTCCTGCTGGTAACCAACGACTTTCCGCCCCGGCCGGGCGGCATCCAGTCCTACCTGAGCGACTTCGTCGGGCACCTCGTCGATGCCGGGTTGCATTCGATGACGGTGTACGCGCCGCAATGGAAGGGTGCCGAGGCCTTCGACCATGCGGCCGAGGCGGCGGGCTACCGGGTGGTCCGTCATCCCGGCACGTTGATGTTGCCCGGCCCGGCGGTGGACGCCCGGATGCGCCGGCTGATCGCCGACAACGGCATCGACACCGTCTGGTTCGGCGCGGCCGCGCCGCTGGCGCTGCTGGCGCAGCGGGCCCGGCAGGCGGGGGCGACCCGGGTGGTGGCCAGCACGCACGGTCACGAAGTGGGCTGGTCGATGCTCCCCGTCGCGCGGTCGGTGCTGCGTCGCATCGGCGACACCACCGACGTCGTCACGTTCGTCAGCCGCTACACCCGCGCCCGGTTCGCGCCGGCCTTCGGGCCCAACGCGTCGCTGGAATACCTGCCGCCCGGGGTCAACACCGACCGGTTCCGGCCCGACCCGGCGGCCGGCGCCGCGCTGCGCGACCGGTATCGGCTGGGGGAGCGGCCCACGGTCGTGTGCGTGTCCCGGCTGGTCCCGCGCAAGGGTCAGGACATGCTGATCAAGGCGCTGCCGTCGATCCGGCAGCGCGTCGATGGTGCCGCCCTGGTCATCGTCGGCGGCGGTCCCTACCTGGAATCGCTGCACAAGCTCGCCCGCGAGTGCGGGATGAGCGAGCATGTGACTTTCACCGGCGGCGTACCGGCCGCCGAGCTGCCCGCCCACCACGCGCTGGCCGACGTCTTCGCGATGCCGTGCCGCACCCGCGGCGCCGGCATGGACGTCGAGGGCTTGGGCATCGTCTTCCTCGAGGCCTCGGCGACCGGCAAGCCGGTGATCGCCGGCGACTCCGGCGGGGCTCCAGAAGCCGTGCAGCACAACAAGACTGGATTAGTAGTCGATGGGCGCTCGCTGAGCGCCGTCGCCGACGCCGTCACCGAGTTGCTCGGCGACCGGGACCGGGCCGCCGCCATGGGCGAGGCCGGGCGGGAGTGGGTGACGGCCCACTGGCGGTGGGACACCCTCGCTGCACGGCTGGCCGAAATCCTCGGCGGCTGACGGCTCGAGCGTCACGCTGGCCTGACGCTCGCAGGAGGGCGGTGCCCTGGCGTGACGCTCGGCCGCGGAGGCGTGACGGCGGGCCGCTAATCCTTCTCGTAGATCCAGTCGATGTCGGAGGCGAACTTCTCGGCGACCACGTTGCGCTTGACCTTCATCGTCGGTGTCAGCTCGCCGGTGTCCTCGGTGAAGTCGACCGGCAGGATGCGGAATTTGCGGATCGACTCGGCGTGCGACACCGCCTGGTTGGCGTGCTTGACGGCGGCGTCCACCTCGGCGACCAGGTCCGGGTCGCCGGCCAGATCGGCAACCGACGCGCCGGCCGCCTTGTGGTTGCGCTCCTTCCACGCTTCGAACGCCTCGGGGTCGATGGTGATCAGCGCGCCGATGAACGGCTTGGCGTCGCCCACCACCATGGCCTGGCTGATCAGCGCGTGCGCCCGCAGTTGGTCCTCGAGCACGGCCGGGGCGACGTTCTTACCGCCGGCGGTGACGATGATCTCCTTCTTGCGGCCGGTGATCCTCAGGAAGCCGTCCTCGTCGAGCGCGCCGAGATCGCCGGTCTTGAACCAGCCGTCGGTGAACGCGTCGTTGGTGGCCTGCTCGTTGCGCCAGTAGCCGCTGAACACCACGCCGCCCCGGACCAGAAGCTCGCCGTCTTCGGCGATGCGCATGCTGTTGCCCGGCAACAGCGTTCCGACCGTCCCGATCCTGACGTTGCCGACCTGGTTGACCGTGATGGCGGAGCTGGTCTCGGTCAGGCCGTAGCCCTCGTGGATGGTCAGGCCGACGCCCCGGTAGAAGTGGCCCAGCCGCGCACCCAGCGGCGCGCCGCCCGAGACGGACGCGTGGCATTCACCGCCCAGCGCGGCGCGCAGCTTGTGATAGACCAGCCGGTCGAACAACGCATGCTTGGCGCGCAGCACCAGCCCCGGCCGCCCGCCGTCCTGCGCCTGGCTCCAGTCGACCGCGGTTTGCACGGCGGCCGCGAAGATCCGGCCCTTGCCGTCGTTGACCGCGTTCTGTTCGGCGGTGTTGTAGACCTTCTCGAACACCCGGGGCACCGACACCACCACCGTCGGCTTGAACACGGCGAACATCGGCAGCAGGTTCTTGATGTCGCTGGTGAACCCGACGGTCACCTTGTTGGCGAATGCCGAGAGCGTCAGCGAGCGCGCCAGCACGTGGGCCAGCGGCAGGAAGATCAGCAGCCGCTGCCCCTCGTGCAGCAGCGTCGGCAGGCACTCCTTGGCGCCGCGGGTCTCGTACAGCAGGTTGGAATGGGTGAGCTGGCAGCCCTTGGGCCGTCCGGTGGTGCCCGAGGTGTAGATGAGCGTCGCCGGGTCGTCGGCGCGCAGCGCCTCCTGGCGGGCGGTGAGTTCGGCGGGCTCGACCGAGGCGCTGGCCTCGGCGAGCTGGTCGAGCGCCTTGGGACCCGAGCCGTCGATGTGCAGCACGCGGCGCAGGGCGGGCAGGTCGGCGGTGAGTTCGGTGACCATCGCGGCGTGCGCGTCGGTTTCGGCGAAGGCGACCACCGCCTCGGAGTCCTGCAGCACCCAGCGCACCTGCTCGGCCGACGACGTCTCGTAGATCGGCACGGTGACCGCGCCGACGGACAGGATTGCCAGGTCGATGATCGCCCACTCGTAGCGGGTGGCCGAGAAGATGGAGACCCGGTCGCCGGCCTGGACGCCGAGCGCGATCAGACCCAGCGCCGCGGAGCGAACCTGTTCGGCCACCTCCGCGCAGGTGACATCGGTCCATTCGCCGTCGACCTGACGCCGGAAGATGACGAAGCCGGGATCTGATCGCTCGTGCTCGAAGACCATGGCCGCGATGTTGTCGTGCTCGCCGACGGAGAAGCGGGCGGGGACACTGTACTCACGCACTCTTACTGACCTCGTTTTGGCTTGGGTGACGTTCCGGGGGCCGGCTTGTTGCCGTCCAGCCTAATCCGCGCGTTCGCGCAGGAACGGTGGCAGTCGCCGGGCCAGGGCGCGGGTGTGTGAAGCTGGGGTAGTGAACAGCATCCAGATCGCCGACGAGACGTTCGTCGCCGCCGACGGTGCGCGGGTCGGCGCCGCGGTCGCCGATCCGTCGAGCTGGCGCCGGTGGTGGCCGGACCTGCGGCTGCAGGTCGTCGAGGAGCGCGGCGACAAGGGGATCCGCTGGGCGGTCACCGGCGCGCTGACCGGAACCATGGAGATCTGGCTGGAGCCGTCGCTGGACGGGGTGGTGCTGCATTACTTCCTGCACGCCGAACCGTCCGGGGTGGCGGCCTGGCAGTTGGCCAAGCTGAATCTCGCGAAAATGACGCACCGCCGTCGGGTGGCGGGAAAGAAAATGGCCTTCGAGGTCAAGACGACACTGGAACGGTCGCGTCCGGTCGGAGTTTCTCCGGTAGTTTAGCCGGGTCAGGTTTGCGGGGAGAGTACCGTTTCGGACCGGAGGCCCGGGGGTTAGACCCGCACGGTAGTTTCCCCGCCGGCGGCGTCGACCGCTTGCGGGAGAGAGGGCAGCACCAGGTGGCGGAGAAGACGTCGCAGACCATTTACATCGACGCCGACCCGGGCACGGTGATGGGCGTCATCGCGGATATCGATTCCTACCCGCAGTGGATCTCGGAATACCGGGAAGCCGAGGTGCAGGAGACAGACGCCGACGGCTATCCCAAAGTCGCGCGGGTGGTGCTGGACGCCGCCGTGCTCAAGGACACGATGGTCATTTCCTACCAGTGGCCCAAGGACCGGCAGTCGGTCAGTTGGACCCTGGTCTCCAGCTCGCTGCTGCGTTCGCTGGAGGGCACATATCGATTGGCGCCCAAGGGATCTGGCACCGAGGTCACCTACGAGCTCTCGGTTGACCTCGCCGTTCCCATGATCGGTCTGCTCAAGCGCAAGGCCGAGCGCCGGTTGACCGACACCGCGTTGAAGGATCTGAAGAAACGAGTCGAGGGCTGAGTGAGTCCAGCGAATCGCGGGCGCCCACCCCGGCCCGAATCAGCCTCTTCGTTGGCAAGGGCGGGGTAGGAAAGTCCACGCTGGCCTGTGCGACGGCGGTCGGTGCCGCAAGCGCGGGGCAGCGAGTGCTGGTGGTGTCGACCGATCAGGCGCATTCACTCGGCGACGTGCTCGGTGTCCCCGTCCCGCCCAGCCCGGGCGAACTGGTTCGCGTGCTTGCCGATGACGAGCAGGCCGGTGGTGGCTTCCTCGACGCGCTCGCCCTGGACACCCTGGCCCTGCTCGAGCTTCGCTGGCGCGAGGTCGTCGACACGCTGGATCGTCGGTTTCCCGATACCGAGCTGAGTACCATTGCCCCCGAAGAACTTTCGGCGCTGCCGGGTGTTCAGGAAGTGCTCGGGCTGCACGCCGTCGGCGAGCTGGCCGTCTCCGGGCGCTGGGATCGCATCGTCGTCGACTGCGCCTCGACCGCCGACGCGCTGCGGATGTTGACCTTGCCCGCCACCTTCGGGCTCTATGTCGAACGCGCGTGGCCGCGGCATCGGCGGCTGTCCGTCGGCGCCGACGACTCCCGCTCGGCGGCGATGGTGGAGCTGCTGGAGCGCATCGGCGCCAGCGTCGAGACGCTCAACACCCTGCTGACCGACGGCGAATTGGTCGGCGCGCACTTGGTATTGACGCCGGAGCGGGTCGTCGCTGCGGAGGCGGCCAGGACGCTGGGTTCGCTGGCATTGATGGGGGTGCGCGTCGAGGAACTGATCGTCAACCAGGTTCTGACCGAAGACGCATCTTACGAATACCGCAACCTGCCGGAGCACCCCGCGTTTTACTGGTACGCCGAACGCATTTCCGAACAACGTGGTGTTCTCGACGAACTCGACGCCACCATTGGTGAGGTGGCCCTGGTGTTGACTCCGCACCTGTCCGGGGAGCCGATCGGTCCGAAGGCCCTGGGCGAGTTGCTCGACTCCGCGCGTCGTCGCGGCGGGGCGCCGCCGCCGGGGCCATTGCGGCCGACGGTGGACCTGGAATCCGGAACGGGACTTGGTTCCATTTATCGAATGCGGCTAGCGTTGCCGCAACTCGATCCGTCAACGCTGACGCTGGGGCGCGTTGACGACGACCTGATCGTCAGTGCCGGCGGATTGCGGCGCAGGGTTAGGTTGGCGTCCGTGCTCCGGCGCTGCACGGTGCTGGACGCACAATTGCGGGGTAGCGAGCTGACGGTGCGATTTCGACCAGATCCGGAGGTGTGGCCTAAGTGAGTGGGGCTCATTCGGATATCGGTCCCGAGCTGCGCAGGCTCGCCCAGACAATCCTGGACGGAATCGACCCGGCGGTGCGGACGGCGGCCGCGCTGACGGCGGGCCGCGGAGCCGGGACCGGCAAGTGCCAACAGGTGTGGTGCCCGGTGTGCGCGCTGGCCGCGCTGGCGACCGGTGAGCAGCACCCGCTGATCACCGTTATCGCCGACCACAGCATCGCCCTGCTCGAGGTGATCCGGGCCATGCTCGACGACATCAACGGCGCGGAGAGACCACCGCCCGACGGGCCGCCCGGCCACGGCGCCACCGAGGCGGAGCCTCCCGACTCAGCGACCAGGACCCGGTATCAGCCCATTCCCGTCACCGTCGAGGAGTGACCCCGCTGCGTCGAAGGTGGTCCCTTCCGCATGCGGTGGGTACAGTTGGCGCAGAACACCGGCGGGCGGGCGAGAGGGAGGGCCATGTGGTACTGGCTATTCAAGTACGTACTGCTCGGCCCGTTGCTGGCCTTGCTCGGTCGGCCAAAAGTTGAAGGCCTGGAACACATTCCGAGTTCCGGCCCGGCGATCCTGGCCAGTAATCACCTGGCGGTGATGGACAGCTTCTACCTGCCGCTGGTGGTGCGCCGCCGCATCACCTTCCTGGCGAAGGCCGAATACTTCACGGGGACCGGCCTGAAGGGCTGGTTCCAGCGCTGGTTTTTCACCGCCGTGGGCCAGGTGCCGATCGACCGGACCGACGCCGACAGCGCGCAGGCCGCACTGACCACCGCCGAGCGGCTGCTCTCGTCCGGAAAGCTGCTGGGGATGTACCCCGAAGGCACCCGATCGCCGGACGGCCGGCTGTACAAAGGCAAGACCGGTCTGGCGCGGCTGGCCCTGCACACCGGCGTCCCGGTGATCCCGGTGGCGATGATCGGCACCAACGTCGTCAATCCGCCGGGGACGAACATGTTGCGCTTCGGGCGGGTCACCGTTCGCTTCGGCAAGCCGATGGACTTCTCCCGGTTCGAGGGGTTGGCCGGCAACCGCTTCATCGAGCGGGCCGTCATCGACGAGGTGATCTACGAGCTGATGGGGCTCTCCGGCCAGGAGTACGTCGACATCTACGCCGCCAGCGTCAAGGAAAGCCGCAACGGCGATGGATCGACCGGCGAGGCCGCCCGGATCCCGGAAACCGCCGTCGGTTGATCCGCGGGCTCGACTAGCCGGCTGCTGTCACCGGCGTCAATTCTTGCGGCGCCGAATCCGGCGACGGCTTGCGAGTGGTCACCGTCAGACCGGCCGCGACGATGACGGCCAGCGCCCACCACACGTAGGACATCCCGGCGAGCTGACGCCACCAGACCGCCGACGCCTCGTGATGCTTGGGCAGCAGGTCGATCGGCGACCATCTCATCAGCGCCACTCCCGCGGCACCGACCACGGCCAGCGTCACGTTGCGGCGCCGCCAGGCCAGCACGGCGAGCACCACGACCGTCGGCAATCCCCACACCCAGTGGTGTGACCACGAGACCGGGGAGACCATCAACCCGAACAACGCGACGCAGATGACGGCGAGCACGGGCTCGCCGGCCCGCAGCACCCTGCGCATCGCCCACACCGTCAGCGCGAGCACGAGCAGCGAGGCCACCACCCAGAGCAGGAAGCGCTGTTGCTCGCCCAGCCCGAGTCGGGCCAGGGCCCCGGCGAGGTTTTGATCGGTGTTCAGCGCCGCCTCGCCGATCCGATCGGTGTGCGGCAGGGTGTGCGTCCAGTACTCCCACGAGTCACCCCATGCCAGAACGAAACCCACCGCCGTCGTCACCACGAAGGACGCCACGGCCGTGAGTGCGGCCCGGTTGTCGCGACGCAGCAGGAAATAGAGCAGAAACACCGCAGGCGTGAGTTTGAGCGCTATGCCCAGTCCCAGCAGCAGCCCGCGCGGCCACGGTGTGCGGCGCGGCAGGCAGTCGGCGATCACCAGGGTCATCAACACGACGTTGATCTGGCCGAAGGCGAAGTTCGACGTGATGGGTTCCAGCCAGATGGTCGCCGCCAGCGTGATGACGACGGCCAGCCACCAGCGGCGCAACCAGGCCGGGCCGGGCAGCGCCGTCGAGGCGGCCCAGACGTCGAGGCGGGTCAGCACGATCACGGTGGACACCACCAGCAGCACCAACGTCAACGCCGTGATCGCGACGCTGGCGGCGGGCATGTGCAGCCAGGCGAACGGGCAGAACACGATCGCCGCCAGCGGGGGATAGGTGAACGGCAGGTTGAGCCCGATCGGTGTGTGGAACAGCACATCACCGCGGTACAGCGAATGGCCCTGCATCCACGCCTGCGCGCCCATCTGATACACGTCGATATCGATGCGATAGGGAATGTGGCCGAACAGTTGCCAGGCCACATAGCCCAGCCCCGCGGCCGCTAGCAGCCAGAGACCGCACCACAACAGGACCTGCCCGGGGCCACGTTTGCTTGGGTGGCCCACGTCGGGCGCCCGCCATCTACTCATGTCGCACAACAGCGTAATCGGTGCGCGGAGGTGGTACGTCGCTCCGCGCGGCTTCCGGCGGTGTCTACGCCCACAGGCGTACGTTTCAAGAGTGCTCCACTGGTTCGTGCTGCGGGTGACGCGCTGGTTCGCGCACGACATCCTCGAGGGCGGCCGGTTGCCCCTGCTGTGCTGCCTGGTGGCATTCATCCTGACGTTTTTCGTCACGCGGACGTTCGTGCGCTTCATCCGCCACCGCGCCGAGACCGGCCACCCGGCCAGGTGGTGGCACCCGCGCAACGTCCATGTCAGCGGGGTCCACATCCACCACGTGACGTTCGGTGTCGTCCTGGTGCTGCTCTCCGGCCTGACCTTGGTCACCCTGTCCATCGACGGACACGAGCCCGAATTCACTTTGTCGGCAATCTTTTTCGGCATCGGTGCGGCCCTGGTGCTCGACGAGTACGCGTTGATCCTGCACCTGTCCGACGTTTACTGGTCAGAGGATGGGCGCACTTCGGTGGACGCCGTGTTCGCCGCGGTGGGGGTGGCCGGACTCTTGATCATGGGCCTGCATCCGCTGATGTTTTTCCTGCCGATCTGGGAAGGCACCGATTCCTGGCCGCTGCGCGCCGCGGTGGCCGGCGGACTGGTGTTGACGCTGCCCCTGGCGGTGATCGTCGTGCTCAAGGGCAAGGTGTGGACCGGGCTGCTCGGCATGTTCATCGTCGTGCTGCTGGTCATCGGCGCGATCCGATTGTCCCGCCCGCATGCGCCCTGGGCTCGCTGGCGATACACCAACCAACCCGAGAAGATGCGCCGAGCGCTACAACGCGAACGGACGCTGCGCCGCCCGGTGGTGCGGGCCAAGCTGTATCTGCAGTGCGCGATCGCGGGCACGCCCCGCCTGCCCGACGAGCGCGCGGTCGACGCCCAGCTCGACCACGACGTACACCCGGCACCGCCGCCGACGGGGCCCATCCTGATCAGCAGATAGGCTTTCGCCGGTGCGGTACTTCTACGACACCGAGTTCATCGAGGACGGCCGCACCATCGAGTTGATCTCCATCGGGGTGGTCGCCGAGGACGGCCGCGAGTACTACGCCGTGTCAACGGAGTTCGATCCCGAACGCGCCGGCGGCTGGGTGCGCGCCAACGTGCTGCCCAAGCTGCCACCCCCGTCGTCTCAGCTGTGGCGCTCGCGCAGACAGATCCGCTCGGACCTCGAGGATTTCTTCGACGTCCGGGGCGCTGACCCCATCGAACTGTGGGCGTGGATCGGCGCCTACGACCACGTGGCCTTGTGCCAGCTATGGGGCACGATGCCCGAGCTGCCGCGGGCGCTGCCCCGTTTCACCCGGGACTTGCGGCAATTGTGGGAGGACCGGGGCTGCCCGCCCATGCCGCCGCGGTCGCGCGATGCCCACGACGCGTTGGTCGACGCCCGCGACCAGATGCGGCGATACCGGCTGATCATCTCGGCGGAGGGGGACGGCCTCGGGAGCGATCCGAACGCCGGAGTATCGCCCTGAGCCCGCCCGGACGACGTTCGCGCTGATCAGTCACCCTCGCGCCCCGGTTACCATGGACCGATGAACTGGACTGTCGACATCCCGATCGACCAGCTGCCGTCGCTGCCCCCGCTGCCGAACGACCTGCGGGCGCGGCTGGACGCCGCGCTGGCCAAGCCGGCCGCCCAGCAACCCAGCTGGCCGGCCGAACAGGCGGCGGCGATGCGAACGGTCCTCGAGAGCGTGCCGCCGGTGACGGTGCCCTCGGAGATCCTCCGGCTGCAGGAGCAGCTGGCCCAGGTCGCCAAGGGCGAGGCGTTCCTGCTGCAGGGCGGGGACTGCGCGGAGACGTTCACCGACAACACCGAGCCCCACATTCGGGGCAACATCCGCGCCCTGCTGCAGATGGCCGTGGTGCTGACCTACGGCGCCAGCATGCCGGTGGTCAAGGTGGCCCGGATCGCCGGCCAGTACGCCAAGCCACGGTCGGCCGACATCGACGCCCTGGGGTTGCGGTCCTACCGCGGGGACATGATCAACGGCTTCGCCCCGGATGCCGCCGCGCGCGAGCACGACCCGTCGCGGCTGGTGCGCGCGTACGCCAACGCCAGTGCGGCGATGAACCTGGTGCGGGCGCTGACGTCGTCGGGCCTGGCGTCGCTGCACCTGGTCCACGACTGGAACCGGGAGTTCGTCCGGACGTCGCCCGCCGGCGCCCGCTACGAGGCGCTGGCCACCGAAATCGACCGGGGTCTGCGGTTCATGAGCGCCTGCGGCGTGGCCGACCGCAACCTGCAGACCGCCGAAATCTATGCCAGCCATGAGGCTTTGGTGCTCGACTACGAGCGGGCCATGCTGCGGCTGTCGGCGAGCGAGGACGGGGAGCCGCAGCTATTCGACCTGTCGGCACACACCGTCTGGATCGGCGAGCGGACGCGCCAGCTCGACGGCGCGCACATCGCGTTCGCGGAGGTGATCGCCAACCCGATCGGCGTGAAGATCGGCCCGACGATGACCCCGGAACTGGCCGTCGAATACGTGGAACGGCTTGACCCGCACAACAAGCCGGGCCGGTTGACGTTGGTGAGCCGGATGGGCAACAACAAGGTGCGCGATCTGCTGCCGCCCATCGTCGAGAAGGTCCAGGCGACCGGTCACCAGGTGATCTGGCAGTGCGACCCCATGCACGGCAACACCCACGAGTCGTCCAACGGATACAAGACCCGGCACTTCGACCGGGTCGTCGACGAGGTGCAGGGTTTCTTCGAGGTGCACCGCGCGCTGGGCACGCACCCGGGCGGCATCCACGTCGAGATCACCGGCGAAGACGTCACGGAATGCCTCGGTGGGGCGCAAGACATTTCGGATCTGGACTTGGCGGGGCGCTACGAGACGGCATGCGACCCGCGGCTGAACACCCAGCAGTCGCTGGAGTTGGCCTTCCTGGTCGCCGAGATGCTGCGCGACTAGCCCGCTATCAGCCCGTTCAGGTTGGTCCCGATCGTCCACGCCGCGGTGGCAACCAGACCGGTCAGCGCCAGCACCAGCGCCACCCAGATCAGCACCATGCGCCGGCCGTGCTGTCGGGCGTATGCGAATTCGCTGATCGGAATGCCGGCGAATTCCCCTGTGACGGGCTGGTATTCGTAGTCGTCGGGCTCGTCATCGGATTGCGGCGGGCGCTGCGGCTCGGACCAGTCCTCGGGGCCGCGGGTCAATTGGCGGGTGGGGTGGCGGACCGGTGCGGCGGCGGGCGGCGCGGCGGTGTCCGGGCGCTGGCTCATTCGGCTGTGCTGGGCCGCGGACCGGTGCTGCGCGGAGTTGCGCGGTGCCGGGACCCGAAAATCCGGCAGCGCAAGTTCTTCGGTGATCGCGTCGAGCTCGGCGCCCATCTCGATCGCGTCGGCGTACCGGTCGCCCGGGTCGCGCGCGGTCGCGCGCCGCACGAACTCGTCGAACTCCGGGGGTACACCGTCGATCGCGGCACTGGGCGCCGGCACATCGGTGTCCAGCCGTTGGTAGGCGATCGACAACGCGGAGTCACCGGTGAACGGGGTGCTCCCGGTCAGCAGCTCGTAGGTGAGAATCCCGGCGGAGTACACGTCGCTGCGGGGACTGGCGTCGCCGTGGCGCACCTGCTCGGGAGACAGGTAGGCCGCGGTTCCCAAAATCACGCTCGTGGAGGTGATTCCAGCGGCCGCGACGGCACGGACCAAACCGAAATCGGCGATCTTCACGTCGCCGTCGTCGGAGATCAGCACGTTCTCGGGCTTGACGTCGCGATGAATCAGACCGGCCCGGTGCGCGGCGGCGAGGCCGCCCAACACCGGGCGCAGCACCGCGGCCACGGCATAGGGCGGCATCGGCCCGCGCTCGGCCAGCAGCTCGCGCAGCGTGCCGCCCTCGATGAGCTCCATCACCAAGAAGGGGTGCCGGGCGTCCAAGCCCTGGTCGTATACCGCGACCAGGCCGGGGTCCTTCAGCCGTGCGACCGTGCGGGCCTCGCGCTGAAACCGGGTCAGAAACTGGTCGTCGCCGGCGTAGCGGGAATCCATCACCTTCACCGCGACCGGGCGGTCGAGCCGCGTGTCGAGGCCGCGGTACACCGTCGACGTGCCGCCGCTGGCGATCTTGGACTGCACCAGGTAGCGGCCATCCAGCAAGACGCTGTCCAAGGGGTCTCGCGTCCCGGGTCCGGCCACGGGGCCATCGTAGGGGTGAGGGTGCGATTGGGCGTCAGAACACGGGTTGAATCCGCGTGCCAAGGCCTACACTTGCGCGGGTGAGCAGTGTTCCTGCCGGCGACGATGTTCTGGATCCCGACGAGCCCACCTACGACCTGCCGCGGGTCGCCGAATTGCTCCGGATTTCGGTCAGCAAGGTCCAGCAGCAACTTCGGGAAGGTCACCTGGTTGCGGTGAAGCGCGAGGGCGGCCTGGTGGTGCCGCAGGTGTTCTTCACCAAGTCCGGTGAGGTGGTCAAGAGCCTGCCGGGACTGTTGACGATCCTGCACGACGGCGGCTACCACGACACCGAGATCGTGCGGTGGTTGTTCACCCCCGATCCGTCGCTGACGATCACGCACGACGGCAGCCGGGATGCCATCAGCAACGCCCGCCCCGTCGACGCCCTGCACGCGCACCAGGCTCGGGAAGTCGTGCGTCGGGCACAGGCGATGGCTTGCTGAGGGCTTACTGAGCGACAGCTTCCTCGGTTATGCCGGCCCGCTCGTCGGGGGCACGGTAGAGCCTGTACCAGGCGATCAGCGCGCAAGCGGTGGCCAGCGAGAAATGCAGCCACGAGTACATCCCATGCGAGCCATCGGGTTTGAAGATCACCATCACCCACGTCGACAGCCCGGCGATGATCGCGACGGCCCGCCGGGACTGCGCCAGCGGGGCCACCACCGCCAGCGGCCAGGAGTAGTACCACGGCAGCGCCGCGGGGACGAAGAGCACCACCACCAGCATCGAGTACGCGATGCCGGTGAGGGCGGCCCTGTCGTCGCGCCGGAACCGCCACCACAGCAGGGGCAGCGACACCGCGATGATCGCGATCCCGATGAAGCGGGTGATGCGCAGCAAGGGGTAGAAGTGCACCGCAAAGAAGCCGCTGAACACGGCGTGAATGATGTTGGCGGCCGCGGTCGGCACGGTCAGCCAGTTGATGATCTTCACGGACCCGGCCAGTGCGGTCAGCCACCCCAGGCCCACCCCCGCCACCGCCGACAGGATGCCGAACACGACGGCGAAGACCAGCAGTGATGTCGCGGTGGCCGCCGCGAACGCCCAGGCCGGGCTGTACCCGCGGCGGTCGCGCAGATGCCGCGTCCACACCCACACCATGAACGGCAGGGCGATCCCGGCCGTGGCCTTGACCGCGATCGCCACGGTGATCAGCGAAGTGCCGAGGACGTGGCGGCCGGCGAAGCTCAGCGCGATGCCGGCGGCCATCAGTCCCACCATCAGCATCTCGTTGTGCACCCCCCCCATCAGATGGATGAGCACGAGCGGGTTGAGAACACAGATCCACAAGGCCGTCGAGCCGTCGGCGCCCAGGTGGCGGGCCAATCGCGGGGTGGCCCAGATCAGCAGGGCCAGCCCCGGCAGCATGCACAGCCGCAGCAGTGCCGTTCCGGCCACCACGTTGTTCCCGACGAGCATCGTGACGAGTTTGGCCACCAGAATGAACGCCGGGCCATAGGGGGCGGTGGTGATCGTCCAGATGGGACTTACGTTGTCCAGCAGGTTATTCGGGTTGGCGACCGGTCCGACGGCGTAGGGATCCAGGCCATCGCGCAGCAGGGCACCCTGGGCCAGATACGAATAGGTGTCCCGGCTGAAGACGGGCACCGAAAGCAGCAGCGGCGCCAGCCAGAAGCCGGTGGTGACCTTCATCATGAACTCGGTCATTTCACCGGCCAGCACGCGCCGGCCCAGCCCCAGCCATGCGATCAGCATGAGGCCCACGCCCATCCACAACACCACCGACGACAACACCAGGCCGTGGCCAAAACGCAGCCACGACATGTGGATTGACTCCAGCAGCGGGTCGTGTTGCCGGGTGCTGCCCGCACCCAGGCCGCCCACGGTGATCAGGACCGAACCGAGCATCCCCAGCTTCGCCGGCCGGGACTGCGCGGCGGTGGTGAATGCGCGCAGCCGCGAAAGCCATCCGCCGCCAGGCGGTTCCGTTGCCGGCGTGTCGGACGGCGGGGTGTGCGTCGGCGTCGTCATCGGCTCAGGCGGACCGGTCGGTGGCCATTCTGGCCAGCTCGGACAATCCGGACTTGGCCGCCGCGTTGATGGGCGCGGCCGCCAGCGCGGCCAGCGCCCGTTGCGTCAGCTCGGCGATGCGTCGCTCGGCCGCGGCCAGGGCGCCCACCGACTCGATGACCTCCCGCAGCCGGTCCACCTCGGCGTCGGTCAGCTGCGCCCCGATCGAGTCGCGTAACAGGTTGGCCGCCAACGAATCCGACCTGTCCGCCAACTCCAGCGCCTCGGCCAGCAGCACGGTGCGCTTGCCCGACCGCAAGTCGTCACCCGACGGTTTGCCGGTTACCGCCGGGTCCCCGAACACGCCCAGCACGTCGTCACGCAGTTGGAACGCCACCCCGAGGTCCGTCCCGAACCGGCCGAAGACGTCCTGCACGTCGGGCCGATCGGCGGCCGCGGCCGCCCCCAACTGCAGCGGTCGCGACACGGTGTAACAGGCCGTCTTATACGTGTCGACGTTCATCGCCGACGCGATCGATTCGGCGGCGCTGGCCTCGGCGACGATGTCCAGGTACTGACCCCCCAGCACCTCGGTGCGGATCTCGGCCCACACGCGCTGGACGCGCCGCGCGGCCTCCGGTGACAGGTCAACGCGAAATACGATGTCGTCGGCCCAGGACAGCGCGAGGTCCCCGAGCAGGACGGCGGCCGACATGCCGAACCTTTCCGAAGAGCCCCGCCACCGCCGATTGCGGTGCAGTTCCGCGAACTGGACATGAGCGGTCGGCCGGCCGCGGCGGGTGGAGGAGTCGTCGATCACATCGTCATGGACCAGCGCGCAGGCGTGCAGCAGCTCCAGCGCGGAAAACAGCAGCAGCGCTTCGGAATCGGGTTCCCCGGTCGCTACGGCGCGCCAGCCCCAGTAGGCGAAGGCGGGCCGCAGCCGCTTGCCCCCGTTGAGCACGAAGGCTTCGAGCGCGGCGACGAGGTCTTCGTAGTCGCCGCCGATGTGGGCGGTGTCGACGCGCCGGTCGTGCAAATACTGCCGCAGTCGATCGGTGATGGCGCCGGTCAACCCGACGGTTGCCGCTGCTTCTGAAGCTTTCAGGCTCAGCGCGGCGCCCCTTTCTCCCTCGACGTGTCTGCGTGTGGCAGGCCCGACCAGTGTATTCGGCGCGGCATCGGGGATCGTTTCAACCTGGCGTGGGTGGGGGTCCGCGGTTGCTTCGACTGGCTCACTATTCCCCCGAAAGCGGGTGGTACCCCCACGCCTATGCTGGCTGGGGTGTCGGGGCCGCCCGCTGGTGTGCGGCCGGGGGATGCCCCAAATTCGTCGGGATGGAGAGAAGCCGCGTGACACTCAACACCATTGCGCTCGAGCTGGTGCCGCCCAACGCCGATGAAGGCCGGGATCGGGCACTCGAAGACGCGCGAAAGGTGGTGCAGTACTCGGCCGAATCCGGTCTGGACGGCCGGCTCCGGCACGTGATGATCCCGGGCATCATCGCCGAGGACGACGACCGTCCCATCACGATGAAACCCAAGCTGGATGTGCTGGACTTCTGGTCGATCGTCAAGCCCGAGCTGCCGGGAATCCACGGCCTGTGCACCCAGGTCACCGCCTTCTCCGACGAGCCGACGTTGCGGCGGCGGTTGACCGATCTGCGCGCGGCCGGGATGGAGGGCGTGGTCTTCGTCGGCGTCCCGCGCACCATGAACGACGGGGAGGGCTCCGGCGTCGCGCCCACCGATGCCCTGTCGATCTATCGCGAGCTGGTGCCCAACCGCGGCGTGATCCTGATTCCCACCCGCGAAGGGGAGCACGGCCGGTTCAACTTCAAGTGCGACCAGGGCGCGACCTACGGCATGACCCAGCTGTTGTACTCCGACGCGATCGTGGGATTCCTGCGCGATTTCGCCAAGAACACCGATCACCGGCCGGAGATCCTGCTGTCGTTCGGCTTCGTCCCGAAGATGGAGAGCCGGGTCGGCCTGATCAACTGGCTGATTCAGGACCCGGGCAACCGGGTGGTCGCCGACGAGCAGGAGTTCGTCAAGCGGTTGGCCGGCAGCGAACCGCCCCGGAAGCGCCAGCTCATGGTCGACCTGTACAAGCGCGTTATTGACGGGGTGGCCGAGCTGGGCTTCCCGCTGAGCATCCACCTCGAGGCGACCTACGGGGTGTCGGGGCCCGCCTTCCAGACGTTCGCGGAGATGCTGGCGTACTGGACACCGGCCCAGCGGGTCTAGCTCGGCGGCTGGTCGCGCGGCGCCGTGACCCGCGGCGAACGGTCGCGGTTCATCCAGGCCAGCAGCGCGACCACGCCGGCCGCCGCGAAAGACGCGATGCCCAGCCACACGCCCGCCCCGGTCAGGGACCGCGTGTTCGGGTCGGTGTAACGGGCCTGGGCGGTCATGGTGCTCACCACGCCCGGTTTGAGCTTCCAGGAGACCACCGTGGATTCGACCCGGTCGCCGTTGGTGGAGGTGACCACGCCCGGGAAGGCGACGGTCAGTTCGACGTCGGCTTCGGGATCGGTCAGGGAGGTCAGGTCCGCGCGGCCCTCGAGGATCACCAGGTTGCCGTTCCGGCGCAGCGTGAGGTTCACGCCCTGCGCGTCGGAATTCATGTTGGCCAGCTGCGGCAACTCGGCGAAGGTCAGGTCGGAGAACACCGCTTGCGACCCCACGTAACCGTCGCTGTCGTAGTTCGACACCGCCACCTTCTGGCTGAACGGCAGGTTGTTGCTGTCGAGCTGGGGCCCGGTGTCCTTGGGCGTCTTGGGTTTCGCGGCGGCGACGATCTCGCCGGACACCAGGTCATCGGGTGAGATGGTGAGCGACGCCCTGACCCGCAGGCACCCCGTGGCCAGCGGAACCAGCATGAGCAGCATCGCGATGGCCACTAAGCGGCGCCGCCGAGCGGTGAATCCACGGGTTCGGGGCGGGGCATGGCTGGCGCGCACCAGGTCATCGTGCCAGATCCGGCGTGTCGCTTTCGCGCGTTCGGCCGGGCGCGCCCTCGAGCCGGCTGTCACAGCGGCAGCTTGCGGCCCAGGATCGCGAATGCCCGTGGGTCCCCTGCGAAGTGGTAGCCGCGGATGACGTCGGTGAAGCCCAGCCGTCGGTACAACCGCCAGGCCCGGTTCGGCTCACCGTTGGTCTCCGGCGTGGACAGCAGGACATTCTCTTCGGCCCGGCCGGCCAGGAGCCGCCGGGCCATCGCCTCGCCGAGGCCGCGACCCTGCGCGCGGGGATGGATGTGCAGCTCGGTCAGCTCGAAGTAGCTGTTCATCAGGCCGGCGATCTGCTGGGGCGGCAGACCACCGCGTTGCAGGCCGAGGACGACTTGCTGCTGCCACCACTGCCCGGGCGCCCCGGGGTAGCCGTACGCCACGCCGAGCAACGGCGCATTGCTCAGTTCGGCCGCCGGGGGGGTCGGGGCGTCCGCGTCGTCGCCCAGCTCGGCATCCACCACGCCCACCCCTTGCCACCCGCGCCGGCGGATGTGCTCGAGCCACATGGCCGCGCGCTGGTTTTCCGTGCCGCGCGGGTACCGCATCGCGTCGACGTACACCTTCAGCGCCTCACCGAGGCGGCGCTCCATATCGGTGGGCGGCAGATCGATGAGGAATATCGCCAAGTTGCGGTGTCCTCCTCATCCTGTGCTCCGGCGCTTCGCCTTCGCGTGGCCGCGCGGCCCGGGCCGTCATCGCCATTATCGGACCAGGGGGAGGTTGTTCGGCGAGCGGCCGTGGCAACGAACCCACGAACGTCCCGGGGTGGGGAAGCCGGTTGTAGCGCACGGCCGTTCCGGTTCCTATGGGTGGCAACCACCGGCCAGGATAGAATCGCCACCGAACCAGTGGTAAGGCGCACATTGACCTCGTATCATTTCAATTAGTTGCCCCCACAACGGGCATACGCGTGCTATCGATGGTTACGCGTCAACTGTCGGCAAGGAGGGACGAATGCCACTCTCCGATCATGAGCAGCGGATGCTCGATCAGATCGAGAGCGCTCTCTACGCCGAAGACCCCAAATTCGCGTCGAGCGTCCGCGGCGGAGGATTCCGTGCACCCACCGCGCGCCGCCGCCTCCAGGGCGCGGCGTTGTTCGTCATCGGCCTGGCGATGCTGGTTTCGGGCGTGGCGTTCAAGGCCACCATGATCGGAAACTTCCCGATTCTCAGTGTCTTCGGGTTCATCGTGATGTTCGGCGGCGTGGTATTCGCCATCACCGGCCCGCGGTTGTCCGGCCGGCCCGACCACCCCGGATCGGCGCCCGGGTCGCTCCGCCAACGGCGTAACAAGGGCGGTGGTGGCTCGTTCACCAGTCGGATGGAAGACCGGTTCCGCCGCCGCTTCGACGACTAGCGGCGGCGCCGACGCATAAGGGGTAGCCATCGGCTGCCCCTTTTCTTCTGCCCATTTCTGCTGCCCCGCACCGGCCGCGGCGCCATGGTCACAGACGCCCCCGGGCTGACCGGTGATCGGCGGGCCGTCGATGCCGTTTTGACGCCGGATCGAGCCCTAACCGAGCTTCGGCGCAGGACGTGAGCCCCACCGGCCCCCACACAATCCCCCCACTGCGCCCCACCCGAGCTTCGCAGCGCTCTGACGTGCGAGTTTATCCATCCTGGCGCGGCGCCGGGAATGACGCGCGCGGCCGGTACGCGACAGCATGGGCGGCGGGGGGTGGCAGATAACCCGGAAAACTGCGCCGCGACACTCCATCAATGGGGCGAAGTGGGGGATTGTGGGGTATGGTGGCTGAAGTGTTTGGGTGACCTTGAGGGGGAGGTGAGCTGGTGTTTCTCGGCACCTACACGCCCAAACTCGACGACAAGGGGCGGCTGACGTTGCCCGCCAAATTCCGTGACGCGCTGGCAGGGGGGTTGATGGTCACCAAGAGCCAAGACCACAGCCTCGCCGTCTACCCGCGGGGGGAATTCGAGCAGCTCGCACGCCGGGCGAGCAAGGCCTCGCGGAGCAACCCCGACGCCCGGGCCTTCCTGCGCAACCTCGCCGCCGGCACCGACGAGCAGCATCCCGACGCGCAGGGGCGTATCACGCTATCGGCCGACCACCGTCGCTACGCGAACCTCTCCAAGGATTGCGTGGTGATCGGAGCGGTCGATTACCTCGAGATCTGGGACGCGCAAGCCTGGCAGGACTACCAGCAGACCCACGAAGAGAACTTCTCCGCGGCCAGCGATGAAGCACTCGGCGACATCATCTGAGGCGCATGCCCGTGCAACGTGGCCTCTGCCCGAACCGACCCTGGCGTACTTCCCCAACGCCAGGTTCGTGCCTTCGGACAGGGACCTCGATGCAGGGGCATCTCGCCCGACCCGGGGAGGTGTTGCGGTGGTTGAGGATTCACCGGGCTTCGGGCATGTGCCCGTCCTGCTGCATCGCTGCGTCGAGCTGCTCACTCCCGCGCTGACCCGTCACGACGCCGACGGTTCGGGCGCCGTCCTTCTCGATGCCACCCTCGGCGCGGGCGGGCACGCCGAACGATTCCTCACCGACCTGCCGGGGCTGCGGCTGATCGGGCTCGACCGCGACCCCAGCGCGCTGGACATCGCCCGCGACCGGCTGGCGCGATTCGCCGACCGCGTCACGCTGGTGCACACCCGCTACGACGGCCTCGCGGCGGCGCTGACCGAATCCGGTTACCCCACAGCCGGATCTGTCGACGGGATGCTGTTCGACCTGGGCGTGTCATCCATGCAACTCGACCGGGTCGAGCGCGGCTTCGCCTACGCCCAGGACGCGCCGCTGGACATGCGGATGGATCCGGAGTCGCCGTTGACGGCGGCCGAAATCGTCAACACCTACGACGAAGCCGCGCTGGCGGACATCCTGCACCGCTACGGCGAGGAGCGATTCGGGCGCCGGATCGCGGCACAGATCGTGCGCCGGCGCGCCCGCGCCCCGTTCACTTCGACCGCGGAGTTGGTAGCCCTGCTCTATCAAGCGATCCCGGCCCCGGCCCGGCGCACCGGTGGACATCCGGCCAAACGGACCTTCCAGGCCTTGCGGATCGCCGTCAACGACGAACTGAACTCGTTGCGCAGCGCGATTCCGGCCGGTTTGGACGCGCTCAACGTCGGCGGGCGCATGGTGGTGCTGGCCTACCAATCGCTGGAAGACCGGATCGTCAAAAGGGTGTTCGCCGACGCGGTCGCCTCCCGCACGCCGGTGGATCTGCCGGTCGAGCTTCCCGGCCACGAGCCGCGATTCCAGTCGCTGACGCATGGCGCCGAACGTGCGGACGCCGACGAGGTCGAACGCAATCCGCGCAGCGCCGCCGTGCGGCTGCGAGCCGTGCAACGAGTCAAGCAGTCAACCGGAAAGGGCGACGCATGAAAGCAAAGCGCGAGACGCCGAATCGCCGTGGCGGACAAGATAGTTCCGCCCGGCGGAGCCGGCGTTCGGCGGCCGATCCCGGTCCGGCGCGCCGCCCCCGGCCTGGGCGCACCTCCGCGCCCACCCGTGAGAGCCGCGCGCCCAAGTCCGGACCGCATACCAGCCCCATCGCCCGGCCGGTCGAGCGGCCGGCGCGGCCCAAGAGCACGAGCCAGGCCAAGGCCCGAGCCAAGGCACGGAAAGCCAAAGCGCCCAGGGTCGTTCGTCCTCGGCTGAGCGAACGTTTGGCGGCCCGGCTGGCCGCGATCGACCTGCGGCCCCGGACCCTGGCGAGCAAGGTTCCGTTCGTCGTTCTGGTCATCGGCGCACTCGGCCTGGGGTTGGGCCTCACGCTGTGGTTGTCCACGGACTCCGCCGAGCGCTCCTATAAGTTGAGTCACGCCCGGGAGAAGACCCGGCTGTTGCAACAGCAGAAGGAGGCGCTGGAACGCGATGTGCGCGAGGCGGAATCCGCCCCGGCACTGGCGGAGGCGGCCCGCAAACAGGGCATGATCCCGACGCGAGACACCGCGCATCTGGTCCAGGACCCGTCCGGCAACTGGGTGGTGGTTGGCACGCCCAAGCCGGCTGACGGGGTGCCGCCGCCGCCGTTGAACAGCAAGCTCCCCGACCAAGGCCCGCCCCAGCCCCCGCCGCCGCCGGCGCGGGCGCCACGGGGTCGGGCTTGAGCCGGATCGGGACCTCCGCGGCGGCGAGGTC